>JAFLCT010000005.1 GCA_017302335.1 Caulobacterales bacterium
GCACGCCCAGACTGCCGCCCGCGACCGCGCCCCCGCCCATTCCGCGCCGATCCTCGACGCCGCCGCCGCGTTCTCCGCCCTGCCAACGCATGATCCGACCTCTCGCTGCTTTCCTTACAAGCTAGGCCGTAACGCCGGTCGAAGGAAAGAGATGCATGAAAGGCGGTTGATCGTGACATCGACCATCCCCATCTGACGGATCGGCCGCGCGTTCGCCCATTCGGGGGGCGTATCGGCCGGGTCGCTTGACGAAGGACCAAGACCGATGACGACGCGCACCATCCTGTTCGACAGCCCGTTCCTGTTGGGTTTCGATCACACCCGCGCCCTGATCGACCGCGCCGCCAAGGCCGCGGCCGAAAGCTATCCGCCCTATAATGTCGAGCAACGCGGCGACCATGCCGTGCGCATCACCCTGGCGGTGGCGGGTTTCTCGCCCGAGGAACTGGCCATCACCCTGGAGGGGCGCCAGTTGACCATCGCCGGCAAGCGTGACGATGCGGGCAAGGGCGGCGAACAGGCCTTTCTGCATCGCGGCATCGCTGCGCGCGGCTTCCTGCGCAACTTCGTTCTGGCCGATGGGCTGGAAGTCGAGGGCGCGCGGCTGGAGCACGGTCTGCTGCACGTCGATCTGATCCGCCCGGATCAGGAGCGCAGCGTCAAACGAATCCCCATCACGACGGGCTGACAGACAGACACAGCCGTCGAATCCGCCCGCGAGCCGGGCGTCAGTCGAACTCTGAAGGAGGCGGTCTTGATGACGCCGTTAATGACCAAGGAAGAACTGGCCGGACTGGGCGCGCCCGATCTGGTTTATGTCCGCGAGATCTCGGGCGCCGAGATCATCGCCAGCACGCCGGTGGCCGCCGCCAAGGGGCTGAAGATCGATCCCGATCAGACCCTGTACGCGGTGCACAGCGCCGACGGAGAACGCCTGGCGGTCGTGACCGATCGTGAAACCGCCTTCGCCGCCGCCGTCGCGCACGAACTGGAGCCGGTGTCGGTTCACTGACGCTCAAGCAGCGAGGCTCCGCGAGCCGAGCGTTAGCGCAGCAGGAAGGCGCTCAAGCAGCGAGCGACCGCGTCGCGAGCGTTAGCGCGCCAAAAAGATCAAGCCGCCGTCGCCGCCGTGTCCCTGACGAACAGGGCGTGGATGGCGTCGGGCGTGTGCGCCTGGCGCAGGCGCTCGCGCAGCTCAGGCGAGCGCAGGGCGCGCGACACCGCCGCCAGCGCCCGCAAATGCTCGGCTCCCGCGTCGGGCGAGGCGAACAGGGCGAACATCAGGTCGATCGGACGGTCGTCCACGGCGTCATAGGCCACGGGCTGGTCCAGCCGCACGAAGACCGCGCACACTCGGTCCAGGCCCGTCAGCCTTGCATGGGGCACGGCCACGCCGCCGCCCAGGCCGGTCGAACCCAGAGCCTCGCGCTCCATCAACGCCGTGAAGATCGCATTGCCGTCCCGGCCCAGTACACGGGCCGCCGTCTCAGCCGCCACGTTCAACGCCTGGCGTTTGGAGGACGCTCCGCTCCGCAGGACGATGCCGTCGCGCGTCAGCAGCTCACCGATGTCCATAATCACCCCGACTCGCACTCACATCCCGATTGGGCGGGCGCCGTTTAGACGCTTCGCCTCTGTTGGGAAAGCCTTACCACTAAGCCTTTACCGAACCGTGTCCGTTCAATGACCCGTTGGTGGCGGACTTGACGGTCCGTTCCGGGTCGATCCAGCCGACGTTGCCGTCGGGCCGACGATAGACCACCGACAGGCCGCCGTGCGCGGCGTTGCGGAACAGCACGACCGGATAGCCGGTCATGTCCAGCTCCAACACCGCGCGGCCGACGGTGATGGTTCGAATCTCGTGCTCGGTCTCGGCGATGACCATGCCGGTCGGCGGCGGTTCGCCGGGCAGTCCGGCCTGGCCGAAGGCGTCGTCCTCGACGCTTTCGGGCGCGCGCAGCACGATGCTGCGGGCCACGTCGCGGGCGGCGTCCTCGGTCTTCTCGGGCGAGAGGCCGCGCGGGCCGATGTGATGGTCCTTCAGCCGACGCTTGTAGCGGCGGACGCGCTTTTCCAGCTTGTCCAGACTGTCCGAAAAGGCGGCGTGGGCGTCGCCGCCGAAACCGGATGTCACGAGCGACTGGCCCGAGGCCAGTCGGACCCAACAGTCCACCTTGAAGCCGTGACCGTCCTTGGACACCACGACCTCGGCGTCCTGGCCGCCGCGTTCGAAGTACTTCCCGACGCCGTCTTCGAGTTCCTGGGAGATGCGCGAGCCTAACGCTTCGCCGACATCCACGTGCTTGCCGCTGACTTGGACTTGCATACGAATAGAACGCTCCCACCGCCGAATGGTGTCAACGCCGATCACCATTTTGTGGTGGGTTTTTCATGGTCATTTTGAAGTGTCGCGACATCGTGACGCGACGGTTCGCCGACAGGGCGAACACGGCCGCCTTCCCTCGCCTCGCGGGTATTCGTGGCCGGGACGATTCTTAACCGAACCGCAGCATCCGCTTGCGTTCGATCGACGAGGGGATGCGCAGCGCCTCGCGATATTTCGCCACGGTGCGGCGGGCGATGTCGATGCCCGCTTCCTTCAGGATCTCGACGATCCGGTCGTCGCTCAGGACGTCGCCGTCCGCGCCTTCGCCGTCGATCATCGCCTTGATGCGGCTGCGCACCGATTCCGCCGAATGGGCTGCGCCGCCGTCGACGGCCTGGATGGCGGCGGTGAAGAAGAATTTCAGTTCGAACACCCCGCGCGGCGTGGCGACGTATTTGTTCGAGGTGACGCGGCTGACGGTCGATTCGTGCATACCGATGGCCTCGGCCACCGTCTTCAGGTTCAGGGGGCGCAGAAATTCGACGCCGAAGGCCAGAAAGGCGTCCTGCTGGCGCACGATCTCTGACGCCACCTTCAGGATCGTCTTGGCCCGTTGATCCAGCGACTTGACCAGCCAACTGGCCTGGGCCGCGTAGTCGGCGACGAAGGCCTTGTCGGTGTCGTTGCGCGCCCCGGCCGAGACCACGCCGTGATAACGTTTGTCGACCAGCAGGCGCGGCAGGGTGTCGGTGTTCAACTCGACCCGCCAGCCGCCGGCCGGATCGGGCCGCACGTGAACGTCGGGGATGACCGTCTGGGGCGTCTCGCCGCCGAATCCGGCGCCGGGACGCGGCGTCAGGGCCTTCAGCTCGGCGATCATCTCGGCCATGTCTTCGGCGTCGACGCCGCAGGCCTTGCGCAAGGCTTGCAGGTCGCGCTTCGCCAGCAGGTCCAGATTGTTCAGCAGGCTGTCCATGGCCGGATCGAAGCGGTTGCGTTCGATCAGTTGCAGCTTCAGGCACTCGGGCACCGAACGGGCCATGACGCCGGTGGGTTCAAAGCCGTGACAGACGGCCAGAACCGTCTCGACGCGCTCAAGCCCGCAGCCCAGCCGATCGGCGATCTCGGCCAGTTCGCCGCGCAGATAGCCGCCCTCGTCGACCGCGTCGATCAGGGCCAGGGCGACGGCATGGTCCGAGGCCGACAGGCCGGCTGACGACGCCTGAGCCTGCAAATGCTCCCACAGGGTGGCCTCGCGGCGTTCGTTGCGCTCGCCCTCGCCTTCGGGGGCGACGCCGCCGCGGCTGGCGCGCGACCAGTCGGACAGGCCGACCTGATCGACAGAAGCGTCATGAGCCGCGTCCGGCGCCCGGTCGCCCGAACGCTCTCCCGGCGCGGCGTCGCCATAGAGATCGTCGTCGCGGGCGTCCATGGCCTGGGCGGCTTCGCCGGATCGGTCTTCGTTGAAGCTCAGCTCGGATTCGGAAGGCGTCTCGACCCGCTCGGGCGCCTCGGCGGCGTCGCCGTCCGGCTCGTCGCGCGATAGCAGCGGATTACGCTCCAGCTCGGCCTCGACATAGGCTTCGAGTTCCAGGTTCGACAGTTGCAACAGCTTGATGGCCTGTTGCAGTTGGGGCGTGATGACCAGCCCCTGACCCTGCCTGACCTCAAGCCTTTGACCCAGCACGTCCAGCCCCATCCGCGAACCGGGGTCTGGCCCGGAACTTGCTGGGACACTCTGTCGCCAAAGGGGTTAACGGCGGTCTAAGCCCTGAATCCTTCTCCCGCAAACGGGAGAGGGATGCGAGGTCACCCGTACATCTCGCCCAGATAGACGCGCCGCACCTCGGGGTCGGCGATGACCTCGGCGGCCGTGCCCTCGAACAGCACCGCCCCGCCCGAGATGATCGAAGCGCGGTCGATGATGTCCAGCGTCTCGCGCACATTGTGGTCGGTGATCAGCACGCCGATGCCCTCGTCGGCCAGATAGCGGATGACCTGACGGATATCGGCGATGGCCAGGGGGTCGATGCCGGCGAAGGGTTCGTCCAGCAGCATGAAGCTGGGCCGTCCGGCCAGGGCGCGCGCGATCTCGCAGCGCCGCCGCTCGCCGCCCGACAGGGCCGAGGCCGGGGCGTGGCGCAGATGTTCGATGCGCAGCTCTTCCAGCAGCCGGGTCGTCTCGGCCGCCACCTTGTCGCGCGGGTGATGCAGTTCGACCACCGCCTTGATGTTCTGCTCGACCGTCATGCCGCGGAAGATCGAGGCTTCCTGGGCCAGATAGCCCAGACCCATGCGGGCGCGCTGGTACATGGGCTGGCCGGTGATGTCCTCGCCGTCCAGCCAGATCGAGCCGCTGTCGGCCGGAATCAGGCCGGTGATCATGTAAAAACAGGTGGTCTTGCCCGCCCCGTTGGGACCCAGCAGACCCGCCACCTCGCCGCGCTGGACGGTCAGGGAGACGTCGCGCACCACCTGTCTTTGGCCGAAGCTGCGGGCGATATGGTTGACGCGCAGGCCCTTTTCGGCGCGCGCGACCTCGTTGGCGGCCAGGGCGTCGGCCGCATCTTCCAGGTTCAGTGCTGAGAGTTCCTTGCGCGCCAAACGTCCGCCCGAGCCGAAGGCTCAGTTCCCCCGCGGATAGAAGACGCCCTGGACGCGGCCGTCGGCGCCGCCTTCCCAGCGCGCGGTCTCGGTGCGCAGATTGTAGACCAGCCGCCCGCCGGTCGCGACGTTGCGCCCTTGATTCAGGATCACGTCGCCGGTCACGGTCAGGGTGTCGTTGGCGATGTCATAGACGGCGCGGTCGCCGCGCATCGTCTGATCCGGCGTGACGAAATAGACGCCGCCGACCGCTTCGGCCTTGGTCAAGGCGCCGTCGCTCAACGTCATGTCGATGCGGTTGGCGCGCAGACGGTTGTCGCCCTGTAGAACTTCCGCCTCGCCGATAAGAGAGATGCCGGAGGGCGTGTATTCGACCGTGCGCCCGGTCCACATACCCGGCTGGTCGCCCGCGATGGCCGCGCCCGGCGTGCTTTGCGCGCCGCCGACGCCCGGCAGAGCCAGCATGGCGGCCGTGGTCGCCGCGAGAAGGATCAGTCTGGTCTTCGCCATGGTCATTCGCCGGATCGCGGGGTGATGGTTCCCCGCACCTTGTTGTCGCCCGAGCCGCTGAACGTCACGCGCCGCCCTTGATCCCGGATGACATAGGACGAAGCGGTCACGGTTCCAAGCGGCCCGGAGGCCTGGACGCCCTTGTCGCCCGACACCACGCCCGTGTTGGTGTCGACCACGGCCTCTGGGGTTGTCAGGACAAGACCCGATCCGCCGTCGGAGATGCGCACGTTCGGGCCGATGATGACGCGGTCGTTCGCCTCGTCATAGACGCCGCCGTCCGCGGTCAGTTCGGTCACCTTGCGTCCGCCCAGATTGAGCCTCAACGCCGGTCCCAGCAGGCGGAATCGGCCGGTCGCGGCGTCGCGCACCGCGCCCTCGGCGCCGATGACGAAGGTGCGGCCCAGCGCGTCCTGTCCATGGAAGCGGGGCTTGTCCAGCCGCACCTCCTGGCTTTCGTTCGCCTTGCGCTCCACCCCCGACATGACGGTGCGGAACACGGTCCAGGTCAGGGCGCCGCCCGCCAGCGCCAGAATGACGATCGGCAGGACCCGGCGATACAGTTTCACACGCCGCGACCGCGTGCGCCAACGCTCGCCGGCCAGGGCGACCCGGGCCTCGTCCTGTTTGATGCGATCGTCCGTGGGTTCGCTCATGGAATTCAGGCGTGGGCGAAGATGTCGATCTCGTCCCAGCCGGCCAGGTCGAGACGGGCGCGGACGGGCAGAAAGTCGAAACAGGCGCGAGCCAGTTCGGTGCGGCCCTCTCGGGCCAGCATCTCGTCTAGCCGCGCCTTGACCGCGTGCAGATACAGCACGTCCGAGGCGGCGTAGTCCAACTGGGCCGGGGTCAGCACGGCCGCCCCCCAGTCGCTGGACTGCTGGGCCTTGGACAGCTCCACCCCGGCGCATTCGCGCACCACGTCTTTCAGCCCATGCCGGTCGGTATAGGTGCGGGCCAGTTTGGAAGCGATCTTGGTGCAATAGACGGGCCGGGTCTCGACCCCCAGGTGCAGCTCGAACATACCGATGTCGAAACGGCCGAAATGAAAGATCTTCAGCACCTCGGGGTTCGCCAGCAGCCGCTTCAGGTTCGGACAGTCATAGGCGGGCCGATTCAGCCGCACGATGTGGGCGTCGCCGTCGCCGGCCGACAATTGGACCACGCACAGCGGATCGCGCCGGAAGCGCAGACCCATGGTCTCGGAATCCACCGCGACGACGGAACCCAGATCCAGGCCGTCGGGCAGGTCGCCTTCGTGAAGATGAACGGTCATGCGGACTCACTACCTTTTCGTCGCGCCGGAAGCGATAGGCGCCCTCAAGCCGCGAGCGACCGCGTCGCGAGCATTAGGGCGAACAATAAATACGCCCTCAAGCCGCAAGCGACCGCGTCGCGAACGTTAGGGTCAGACAACGCCCTCAGGCAGCGAGCGACCGCGTCGCGAGCGTTAGGGCCAAGAAAGAGAAAAGCGCCGCACCTGCGGTGCGACGCTTTTCAGAAGATGGTGCCCAGAAGAGGACTCGAACCTCCACGGCCTTTCAGCCACTGGCACCTGAAGCCAGCGCGTCTACCAATTCCGCCATCTGGGCCCTGGGGTTTCCCCCGGGAAGGCGCGGACCCTTAAGGGAGGCGGCGAAGACGGTCAACAGGGATTCCCGCGTAAAGTGGACGGCGGCGGGCGAATTCCGTTACCCCTTTGAAAATCGCCGCCGTCAGTCGTGGGGGACCCGTTTCTTGGCCGCACCGCAATCGTCGACCGAAGACCTGTCCCTGACCCATGCCGAGGCCATGGCCTTGATGACCGCCTATCGCTTCGGACCCCTGACGACCTATCGGCTGCGGCGGCTGTACGACGAGGCGCCGGTGGCCAGCTACTCCAACAGCACCGGCACGGTCTATCCCGTGGTGCGTCGGCTTTCCGCGCGCGGTCTGATCGACGCGCGGCCGGTCGAAGGCAGCCGACGCGGGGCCGAGACCATCGTCTGCACGGAAACCGGCCGTCGCGCCTTGAAGGCGTGGGTGATGGAGGTGGGCAAGGAAGAGGCGATCCTGTCCGACACGGCGCGCAGCAAACTGTCGTGCCTGGCCCTGCTGACGCCCGCCGAACGGGTCGAATGGGCCGACCGGTTGTTGGCGAATCTGGCGGAGGCGACCCGCGTGCTGGAAGAATTCTATGCACGCCACGGCGATGTACCGTTTGCTGACCTGCTTCAGGACAATTTCGTCTCGACCCTGGAAAGCCGTCGGGCCTGGGCCGAACGCACCCGCCGCGCCCTGGTCGAGAACCCGGCTTCGTATTAACCCTGTCGGCTTACGCGGTCTTGAGGGGCGCCGGGCTAAGCCTCTGGCATGAACCAGGCCGTCCTGACGTCCGATCCGGTATCCGCGCCCGCGGCGGCGTCGCCCTTGCGGGGAGCGCCGCGTCTGCGCCTGCTGGGCGAATGCGTCGATCTGCTGACGCCCGCGCAGGTGTTGGCGCATATGCGCGACGCCGTCGTCGCCAAGCGCCGCGCCGTGATCGCCAACCACAATCTGAACAGTCTGAACCTGATCCGCGGCGATGCGGCGATGCGGGCCTTTTATGACGCGGCCGAGCTGGTGCAGATCGATTCCACGCCGCTGATCGCTTTCGGGCGTCTGTTGGGCCTGCCGGTCAGCCGCGCCCACCGCAGCACCTATCTGGACTGGCGCGAGGACTTCTGGACCCTGGCCGATCGCCTAGGGTGGCGCGTCCTCTATCTGGGGGGCACGGTCAAGACGGGGACCGAGGCCGTGCGTCGCCTGTCCGCCCGTCGGCCCGGCGCGGTGATCGAGGCGCGCTCGGGCTATTTCGACGCCACGCCGGGATCATTCGACAACACAGCCGTCTTGGCGTCGATCACGGCCTTTCGGCCCGATGTCCTGATGGTCGGCATGGGGATGCCGCGCCAAGAGGCTTGGATCGCGCGAAATCTTCACGCTCTGCCGCAGTGCGTCATCCTGAATATCGGGGCCGCCTTCGACTATGAGGCCGGGGTCCAGAAGGCCGCGCCCCGCTGGATGGGGCGGGTCGGCTTGGAATGGCTGTATCGTCTGGCGCACGATCCGCGCCGCTTGTTCCGTCGCTATTGCCTTGAACCGTGGAGCCTGGCGGGACCGGCGATGCGCGATGTTCTGGGCGCGCTGTCGCGACGACGCGACCGGGGCGCCTGACGCGCCGCGACCGGGAATGAAACATGACTTTCCCATTCCAGGGTGGCGCGATTCGTTTCAGGGGATTAGCAGCGACACAGTGAGTCGCTCCGGGCCGTTTGGAATTTCAAGACGTTTCGGGAACCCGCGTCCGTCTGGCGCGATATACGGCGACGTCTTGGGAGACCCGGCGTGATCGATCTGCACTGCCATCTTCTGCCTGGCATCGACGACGGGGCGACCGATCTCGAAACGTCATTGGAAATGGCGCGCATCGCGGTCGAGGACGGCGTCACCCTGATCGCCTGCACGCCGCATCAGATGCCCGGCTATTACGAAAACACCGCGTCCGGCATCCGCCAGGCCGTGATCGACCTTCAGGCCCAACTCGACGCGGCGGGCGTTGCACTGCGACTGACCACCGGCGCCGACGTCCATCTGGTGCCCGACATGGCGGCCGGTCTCAGGGAGGGGCGGCTGATGACCCTGGCCAACGGCCGCTATTTCCTGTTCGAGCCGCCGCACAACACCGCCCCGCCGCGCCTGGCCGATGCGGTCTTCGACACCATGGCGGCGGGCTTTCACCCGATCATCACCCACCCCGAACGGCTGCGGTGGATCGAGGACCACTACGACACCATGACCCTGCTGGCGAAGTCGGGGGCCTGGATGCAGCTTACGGCCGGGTCGATCACGGGGCGTTTCGGCAAGCGGGCGCAATATTGGTCCGAACGGATGCTGGACGAGGGCCTGGTGCATCTGATCGCCAGCGACGCCCACAATCTGCGCGCCCGCATTCCCAAGCTGTCCAGCGCCGTCGAGGCGGTGGCCCAGCGTCTGGGCGAGCAGGCGGCCCAAGACATGGTGGTCACCCGCCCATGGGCGGTTATAGAGAATGCGTCGCCGTCCGAGTGTCCGCCCGCCGTCGGGCGCGGCCCGGCCAAGCGCGGCTTCTGGTCCGGCCTGTTCGGTTCACGAGGGTAGATGATGTCGATGGTTCGAATGATGATCCCGGCCGCGACGTGCCTGATGCTGGCGGCGTGCGGCGGTGGAACAGCCGCGCCGACGACGACCCTGAACGACTGGCGCACGCCGGGCGGGTCCGTCACCCAGCCGGCCATGGAGTACCGCATCGGCGCCCTGGACAAGCTGAACGTCACCGTCTTCCAGGTCGCGGACCTGACGCTGAAGGATGTCCAGGTCGACGCCGTCGGCAATTTGCAACTGCCGTTGATCGGCACGGTCATGGCCAAGGGCAAGACCACGGCCGAGCTGACCGAACTGATTCGCACCCGCCTGGCGGCCGACTATCTGCGCAATCCCCAGGTGACGGTGGTGGTGTCCGAGGCGGCCAGCCAGAAGGTCACCGTCGACGGCGCCGTGACCCAGCCGGGCGTCTATCAGATGACCGGCAACACCAGCCTGCTTCAGGCGGTGGCCATGGCGCGCGGTCCCGCCCGCACCGCCGAACTGACGCGCGTGGCGGTGTTCCGCAATGTGGACGGCCAGCGGATGGTCGCCATGTTCGATCTGCGCGCCATCCGACGCGGCCAGGCCGAGGACCCCCAGATCCTGGGCGATGACGTGGTGGTGGTCGACAGCTCGGCCATGAGCACCACGATCCGCGACGTTCTGGGCGCGCTTCCGGCCCTGGCGATCTTCCGGCCGTTCTAAGGGCGGTCACGCAGCATTGCGGCCGCGCAGCCAGTTCACGAAGGCGGGCACGCCTTCCGAGATCGGCGTGGCGGGCCTGTAGCCGGTCAGGGCCTCCAACAGCTCCGACGACGCCCAGGTGGCCGGCACGTCGCCGTCCTGCATCGGCAGGAAGACCTTCTTGGCCTCCATGCCCATGGCCCGCTCCAGCTCGGCCACGAAGTCCATCAGCTTTGACGGCGCGCCGCCGCCGATATTGACCATGCGATAGGGGGCCACGGGCGACAGGGTGTCGAACGGGCCGACCGGCTTGCCGATCTCGGGCGGCGTGTCCGCCAGGCGCACGATCGCCTCGACCAGATCGTCGACATAGGTGAAGTCGCGCGACATCTGGCCCTGGCCATAGATCTCGATGGCCTCGCCGCGCCGCATCGCCTGGGCGAACTTGAACAGCGCCATGTCCGGCCGTCCCCACGGTCCATAGACGGTGAAGAAGCGGAAGAAGGTCGTCGGCGTCCCGAACAGGTGGGCGTAGGCGTGACCCATCAGCTCGGTCGCCCCCTTGGTCGCGGCGTAGAGGGTCAGGGGGTGTACGGCCGGGTCCGTCTCACGGAACGGCATCTCGGTATTGGCCCCGTAGGCCGAGCTGGTCGAGGCGCACAGAAGGTGTTTCACCGGCCGCCGCCGCGCCGCCTCCAGCACATGAAAGGTGCCGACCATGTTGGAGGCCACATAGGTGTCGGGGTGGTCGATGCTGTAGCGGACCCCGGCCTGGGCGGCCAGGTGGATGACGATGTCCGGCGCGGCGGCGTCCCAGGCGGCGTTCAGCGCCTCGGCGTCGGCCAGGTCCAGCCGATGCACGCTGTAGCCCTCGAAGTCTTCCAGCACCGCGTTGCGGTCTTCCTTCAACGCCGGATCGTAATAGGCCGAGAAATTGTCGACGCCCGCCACCACATGGCCCGCCTCCAGCAAGCGTCGGGCCAGGTGAAAGCCGATGAATCCGGCCGTGCCGGTGATCAGGAAACGCATGGGTCGGGCCGGGCGGGTCAAGGAACGTCAGGTCCTATAGCCATGCCGCGCCGCATATGGAAACGGCCGCTTCCTTTAGGGAAGCGGCCGTCGTGGTGGAGCTAAGCGGAGTCGAACCGCTGACCTCTTGAATGCCATTCAAGCGCTCTACCAACTGAGCTATAGCCCCGGATCCGAAGATCTGGTCCGCCGGGTCGTTCTTGCGAATGGCCCCCGGCGAGGCGGCGGAACCTATGTCAGGGTCTTGATGCGATCAAGCCCGGTTCCGGGTTTTTTTTCATCCCCGCTCCGGCGAGACAAAATGCTCGCCGGAACAGAGACTTGATGTGTTTATTCGTCGTCCTTGGACGGCTTGACCATGTCCTCGTCAAAGCTGTCCTCGTCTTCGTCCTCGATGAAGGGGACAGAGTCGTCGTCATCATCGTCCAGCACGTCGTCGTCGTCGTCGCCGTCGCTGGTTCCCATGCCGGCGTCCGCGGGCGTGTCGGGACCCGATGCGTCGTCGTCCTCGTCGTCCGGCGTCAGGATCGGTTCGTGACCTTCCTCGTCGATCTCGGGGGCGGAGACCGCCTCTTCTTCGTCCTCGTCGTCGCCGTCGGCCTTCTTGTCCTCGACCTGATCTTCGGCGTCATCGGCAGCGTAGCCGGCGCCGCGACCGCGCGTACGGCGCGATTTCAGGACCTCTTCAGGGTCGAATTCGGTTTCGCATTTCGGGCAGTGGGCCGGGCGGCGGTTCAGGTCGTAGAATTTCGCCTGGCAATTGGGGCAAACCTGTTTGGCGCCCAGTTCGGGATTGGCCACGGAGAGAGAACCTTTGGCGGGGATGGAATCGGGCCGGTCCCTTGCCACCCCCCGGACCCGCTGTCAAAACCCGATTGCGCGCCTCCCCGCCGCGCCTGCCCCGCAGACCGTTTTCCCGGAGCCGACAGGCGTGTCCTCGCCTTCCGAATTGACCGCCCGTCGGGGCGCGCCGTTGAAGGGCGTCGTCGCTGCTCCCGGCGACAAGTCCGTGTCGCACCGGTCGTTGATCTTCGGCGCCATGGCCGAAGGCGTGACCGAGATCGAGGGGCTTTTGGAAGGCGATGACATCCTGGCCACGGCCCGCGCCGTCGCGGCCTTCGGCGCGGGTGTCGAACGTCTGGGACCCGGGGGCTGGCGCGTGACGGGACGGGGCGGTTTCCGTACGCCCGAGGGCGTCATCGACTGCGGCAACGCCGGCACGGGCGTGCGTCTGCTGATGGGGGCGGCGGCGGGATATCCGCTGACGGCGACCTTCGACGGCGACGCCTCGCTGCGGAAACGGCCGATGAAGCGCGTCACCGGACCGCTGGCCGCCATGGGCGCCCGTCTCGCCTGGGCCGGGCAAGACGATCGCCTGCCTGCGACCCTGACCGGCGGGACCCTGACCGCCATCGAACACGTCCAGGCGGTGGCCTCGGCCCAGATCAAGTCGGCGATCCTGTTGGCGGGTCTCAACGCCGTCGGAACGACGGTCGTGATCGAGCCGGAGAAGAGCCGTGATCATACCGAGCGTATGCTGCGGACGTTCGGCGCCGAGGTGGAGGTCGTCGAAGAGGGTCAGGGCTGGCGCATCGCCCTGCGCGGCGGCCAACGTCTGGGCGGGACGGCCATCACCGTGCCGGGCGACCCGTCCTCGGCGGCCTTCCCATTGGCGGCGGGGCTGATCGTTCCGGGGTCGGAAGCGACGGTGCGCGGCGTCATGCTGAACCCTCTGCGCACCGGCCTGTTCGAGACCTGGCGCGAGATGGGGGCGGATCTGGTCGTCGCGAATGTGCGCGAGAGCGGCGGCGAAACCGTCGGCGACATCACCGCCCGTCACTCCCGACTGACCGGAGTGACCGTGCCGCCGGAACGCGCCGCCGCCATGATCGACGAATATCCGATCCTGGCCGCCACGGCCGCCTTCGCCGAAGGACCCACCGTCATGCGCGGAATCGGCGAGATGCGCGTCAAGGAAAGCGACCGCATCGCCCTTATGGCGGCGGGCCTGGCGGCGTGCGGCGTCAGGGTCGAGGAAGAGCCTGAGGGCTTCACCGTCGTCGGCGGCCCGGTGCGCGGCGGCGCCCGCGTCACGACCCACGGCGACCACCGCATCGCCATGAGCCATCTGGTCCTGGGTCTGGCCGCCGAACAGGCCGTGACCGTGGACGAGCCGGGCATGATCGCCACCAGCTTCCCGGGGTTCGTGGATCTGATGCGGGGCTTGGGGGCGGACATCGGATGAGCGCGGGTGTTGAGATCACGGGACTGGCGCACGCTCTCGCGATGTGCTGCTTCACGGACAAATGACCCGTCCTCTCGTCATCGCCGTCGACGGCCCGGCCGCCTCGGGCAAGGGCACGATCGCCGCCCGCCTGGCGGCGCACTACGGCCTGCCGCATCTGGACACAGGCCTGCTGTACCGCGCCGTGGGGCAGGGGGTTCTCGCCCGCGGCGGGTCGCTGGATGATGCGGCCCTGGCCGAGCGCATCGCCCGCGCCTTGGACGCCGCAGACATCAGCGCCAGCGATCTCTTGACCGGCGGCGAGGCCGGAGAGGCGGCCAGCCGCGTCGCCAGCCATCCCGGCGTGCGCGCCGCCCTGCTGGACCTTCAGCGCGCCTTCGCGGCCCAACCGGGCGGGGCGGTCCTGGACGGTCGCGACATCGGCACGGTCATCGCCCCCGACGCCCAGGCCAAGCTCTTCATCACCGCCAGTCCCGAGGTCCGCGCCCGCCGCCGCTGGCTGCAATTGACCGCCCGAGGCGACGCCATTCCCTTTGCGGATATGCTGGCCGACATCCTGCGTCGTGATGAGCGTGACGCCGGCCGGGGCGCCGCCCCCATGGTGCCTGCGGTCGACGCGGTCTTGCTGGATACGACCGATCTGGATATAGAAGCCGCCTTCGATGCGGCCCGCCGTATCGTCGAGGCGGCGCGCGCTTCCTGAGGAAGCAAATCCAACGCGTCTCTCTCGGCTTCCGCGGGCGATATCGGACGCCATTTCAGGCGACCCGCATCCCGACGACCTGACTTCCTTTCAACCCACCCGCGCGGGCCGTCCGGCTTCGCGCCATCAGCCTTTCAGAAACCTCGTAACCTCATGACCGACACCCTCAACCCCACCCGCGACGATTTCTCGGCGCTTCTCGACGAAACCTTGCAGGGCCGCGATCTCGGCGAAGGCCAGGTCGTCCACGGCCGCGTCGTCGGCATCGAAAAGGACATCGTCATCGTCGACGTCGGTCTGAAGACCGAAGGCCGCATCGCCCTGCGCGAGTTCGGCCAGGGCGAGGGCGCCGTGCTGCCCAAGGTCGGCGACAACGTCGAGGTCTATCTGGAGCGCGTCGAGAACGCGATGGGCGAGGCGGTCATCAGCCGCGACAAGGCCCGTCGTGAAGAGGCCTGGACCCGTCTGGAAGCCGTGTTCGAACGCGGCGAGCCGGTCAACGGCGCCATCGTCGGCCGCGTCAAGGGCGGCTTCACCGTCGATCTGGGCGGCGCCTCGGCCTTCCTGCCCGGCTCGCAGGTCGATATCCGTCCGGTGCGCGACGTCGCCCCGCTGATGGGCAAGGACCAGCCGTTCGCCATCCTGAAGATGGACCGTCCGCGCGGCAACATCGTCGTCTCGCGTCGCGCCATCCTGGAAGAGGCCCGCGCCGAGCAGCGCACCGAACTGGTCGGCCAACTGGCCGAGGGCGAAGTGCGTGAAGGCGTGGTCAAGAACATCACCGACTACGGCGCCTTCGTGGACCTGGGCGGCATCGACGGCCTGCTGCACGTCACCGATATGTCGTGGAAGCGCGTCTCGCACCCGTCGCAGGTCCTGGCCGTCGGCGACACCGTCAAGGTCCAGATCGTCAAGATCAACCCGGACACCCAGCGCATCAGCCTGGGCATGAAGCAGCTGCAGTCGGACCCCTGGGACGGCGTGGAAGCCAAATATCCGGTCGGCGCCAAATACACGGGCCGCATCACCAACATCACCGACTACGGCGCCTTCGTGGAGCTGGAAGCCGGCGTCGAGGGTCTGGTTCACGTCTCGGAAATGTCGTGGACCAAGAAGAACGTCCATCCGGGCAAGATCGTCTCCACCTCGCAGGAAGTGGACGTGGTCGTGCTGGACGTCGACAGCTCCAAGCGCCGAATCTCGCTGGGCCTGAAGCAGGCCCAGGACAATCCGTGGGACGCCTTCGTGGCCAACCACCCGGTCGGTTCGACCGTCGAGGGCGAGGTCAAGAACGCCACCGAGTTCGGCCTGTTCATCGGCCTGGACAACGACATCGACGGCATGGTGCACCTGTCGGACCTGGACTGGAACGTCTCGGGCGAGGAAGCCATCCAGCGCTACCGCAAGGGCGAAACCGTCAAGGCCAAGGTGTTGGACGTCGACATCGAGAAGGAACGCGTCTCGCTGGGCATCAAACAGCTCGGCGGCGATCCGATGGAAGGCGACACCTACAAGAAGGGCCAGCAGGTCACCGTCACCGTGACGGCGATCGAAACCGGCGGCATCGAAGTCAAGTTCGGTGAAGACGACGCCCCGGTCACCGCCTTCGTCCGCAAGTCGGACCTGTCGCGCGACCGCGCCGAACAGCGCACCGAACGCTTCTCGGTCGGCGACCGCGTCGACGCCATGATCACCGGCGTCGACAAGGCCACTCGCCGCGTCTCGATCTCGATCAAGGCTCTGGAGATGAAGGACGAGCAGGAAGCCATCGAACAGTTCGGCTCGTCGGACTCGGGCGCCTCGCTGGGCGATATCCTGGGCGCCGCCCTGCGCGAGAAGGCCGGTAAGGAGTAATCGACCTTCAAGGCTATGAATTGGGGCGGCCGGAGCGATCCGGCCGCCCTTTTTCTTGGCGGGACCGTCGCCATCAGCGGTCTGAACGCCGCCGCGGCGGCGAATTGCGACGTCTATGGCGACGTCGAAACGCGGTTGATGAACCGTCGCGCGGCCGCGCTGGCGGATGAAACCGGTGTCATTGTATGTTTTTCAACATTAAAGTCGATTATCGTCGGGAATCCGGCCTCTGCCCCTTTTTCGTGTCGCGGGCGACCGCTAGGGTGCCGCTGCGGTCGAAATCGGCCGCGCCCGGTGGACTGACAGGGTCCGGGAGAAGGCGGGGGCCTTTGCATGATCAAGTCTGAACTGATCGAGAAACTGGCGGTCGAGAACACCCATCTGACCCATGCCGAGGTCGAACGGGTGGTCAATGTCGTGCTGGGTCAGATGACCCAGGCCCTGGCCGACGGCGGCCGGGTCGAGCTGCGCGGCTTCGGCGCCTTTTCGGTGCGTTCGCGACCGGCCCGCGTGGGCCGCAATCCGCGCACCGGCGAAACGGTCGAGGTGCCGGCCAAGTCGGTGCCCTTCTTCAAGAGCGGCAAGGAATTGCGCGAACGGCTGAATGCCTCCGGGGACGCCTGATTTCATGAGCCTGTTCAGTGAATTCAAGGAATTCGCGGCGCGCGGCAATGTTGTCGATCTGGCGGTCGGCGTCATCATCGGCGCTTCGTTCGGCAAGATCATCACCAGTCTGGTCGATCAGGTGGTGATGCCGCCGATCGGTCTGCTCCTGGGCCAGGTCGATTTCTCGAACCTGGAATGGGTGTTGGTGCCCGAGGACCCCGCGACGCAGGCCGTCGAGAAGGTGGCGATCCAATACGGCGCCTTCCTCAACACCCTGATCCAGTTCCTGATCGTGGCCTTCGTCGTCTTCCTGGTGGTCAAGGCGATCAACAAGATGCGTCGCGATCAGGCGGCTGATCCCGCTGAAACCCCGGCCGCTCCGACGGCGACCGAGGCCCTGTTGATCGAAATCCGCGACGAACTGAAGGCGCGGCCCAAGGGCTGAACGGACACGTTTGGTCCGCACGTCGGTCTCAGGCGGCGGCGCGGCCCGATTTGGGGTTCGCCGTCACGGTGACCGGCGGCTCACGCAGGCAGACGGCGTAGTCCGCGTCATAGGCTGTCGGCGACCACAGTTTGGGATCCGGCGCGTCGGCGGCGAATTTCACATGACAGTGGCCCCAGCCGCCTTCCTGCCGCGCCGAGGTCGCCAGCGGTCCCAACTGGTCGATCAGGCGGGGCGCGACGAGCGGCAGCCGCACCTTGGCCGCGCCCAGCGAGCGGGCGTTGACGATCAGGGTCTTCACGAGCACGGGGATCGCGTCCTTTTCATCGTCCAGCGCCGCCAGATCCAGAATTTCGAGGAAGGGCGGGTCGATCGCCGCGCCCTTGCCCAGCACGGCCAGGGCCACGCCGGTGATCCGCCGTCCTCGGTTGAAACCCAGAAACAGCGGCGGCCGGGTCAGATCGGGATCAGACAGCCGCCAGCGCAGCGTCGCGGGACTGCGATCGGCCACCAGTCGGCCTTCGTTCTCCAGCGCCGTCCAGAAGTCGCCATACCGGGACCTGTCGGCCAGGTCGCTCAACACCGCCACGCCCGGCGGCAGTTTAAGATGCGGCGTCGCGGCCAGGCGCGGATTCATCAGGCGCTCGCCCAGCCGGGGGGCCAGTTTCGGCGCGGCCTTGGCGACCGTGCGCAACAAACGCCCTTCCATACAGACCAGAGGATCGACCATCCATGACAGCTTGACCGCGTGGGTCTCGGGCCAAGGCAGCATATCGAACCGCCCATAAAGCGGCGCAGACAGGGGATTGGCGTTGAATATCCAGGTTGCGAAGACGTTCTGCTGCTTCACGAAGGCGTCCAGCAGGTCGCGGCTGCGCCCACGTTGAGAGGGCGGCACGATCAGGTTGAAACCCGTCGCGCCGACAAGATCGCGTGCGTTCAACCGATACCGCAGCAGAAGATTGCCTAGAAAAGCGACCGCCCGATCATCGTCGTCGGTGACGACCCAGCCACACGGCTCGGCGTCATGTCGGTGCGCCGGATTCGACCGCAGCCAACGCCAGCCCTCGACGGACCGGGGACGCCACCCGACATCCAGGTGCAGACGCCGAACCTCGGCTTCATCGGACGGGCGGAAAGGGCGGACAGGCATGACGCATTCCGTGGCTCACAATGGCACACACGCTGTTCGCCGAGCAAAATACAGGCCGAGAAAACAAGCCTCTGGCGGCGCTTGGCCATGCGGCATACGAATCCATGTTTCCGGCATAAGAAGCAGGGCCGGAGACGACAGGCGGAGGCGGATCATGAAACTGGACGGCAAGCTGCATTGGGGATTGGCGGCGCTGGTTGTGGCCGGAAACATGATCGGCTCGGGCGTCTATCTGTTGCCCGCCACCCTGGCGACGACCGGCAGCTCCAGCCTGGTCGGCTGGGTCGTGGCGGCGATCGGGGCGGTGACCCTGGCCCTGGTGTTCGCGGCCCTGGGCCGAACCCTGCCGAACGCCGACGGCCTGCCGGGTTTCGCCGAGCGGGGGTTGGGCCGGTTCTTCGGCTTTCAAACGACCCTGGCCTTCTGGGCCGCGGCCCTGATCGGTAATGTCGCGGTGGCGGTGGCGGCGACCGGATACCTGGGCTTCTTCTTTCCGGCGCTGAAGACGCCGGTGGGGGCGACGCTGTGCAATCTGGCGCTGATCTGGCTGGTGACCGGCGCCTATGTGCTGGGGGTGCGGACGGCGGCGCGGTTCGCGGCCATCACCCTGATCATCGGTCTGGCCCCCATCGTGGTCGCCATCGTGGCCGGGGCGGTGAGTTTTGATCCCGAAGTCTTCGCCGCCTCCTGGAGTCCGTCCGGCGAACCGCTGACGAAGACTGTGCCGGCGTCGCTGGCCGTCATCTTCTGGGCCTTTCTGGGCGTCGAGAGCGCGGCGGTGCTGTCGCAACGGGTGAAGGACCCGGCCCACGATGTCGGCCGCGCCTCCATCGCCGGGGTCAGCCTGGCCGCCGTCATCTATATCGCCGCCTCGGCTGCCGTGTTCGGGGTGATCCCGGCCGCCGTCCTGGCCCAGTCGACCAGTCCCTATGCCGATCTGATCGCGCGGGTGTTCGGGGCGTCGGTGGCGGGGGTGGCGGCCGCCTGCGCCGTCGTCAAGGCGACCGGCACACTGGGCGGCTGGGTCATGATGGCGGGCGAAACGGCCCGCGCCGGGGCCGAGCACGGCTATCTGCCCAAGGGTTTCGGCCAGGGCGGACGGGCCACGCGGGCCACGCCGCTGCTGGGCGGGGCGATCATGTCGATCGCGGCGGTGCTGTCCAGCCAGCAGACCCTGGGTGGTCAGTTCGGCCTATTGATCGGCGTCACCTCGGTGCTGACGCTCAGCGTTTATGCGGTCTGCTGCGTCAGCCTGTTGCGCACGGCCCGAACTCGACGCGACAAGACGGTGGCGGTGATCGGCCTGATCTTCAGCGTGGCCGCCGTCGCCGCCGCAGCGCCGGGCTACATCCTGCCCACGCTGGGCTTCGTGGCCATGGTCAGCGGGGCCTGGTTCCTATGGCTGCGCCGGCCATCGGTTGACCCGACCCAGGCATAGCTTTAGTCACCCCGCCGTTTGCCCGCCGGAATCAGCTTTTAAGGATCGCGCCATGACACAGCTTCTCAAAGGCGCCACCGGGGTTCTGGTCCTGGCCGACGGAACCGTCCTGCAAGGCATTGGCGTCGGCGCCACGGGCCAGGCCCTGGGCGAGGTGGTCTTCAACACCGCCATGACCGGCTATCAGGAAATCCTGACCGACCCCAGCTATATGAGCCAGATCCTGGCCTTCACCTTCCCGCACGTCGGCAATGTCGGGGTGAATGTCGAGGATGTGGAACAGATGGGCGGCGGCGCCGAGACGGCGGCCGTCGGCGCGATCTTTCGCGACCTGCCGACCGATCCGGCCAACTGGCGCGCCGATGGGTCGTTCGACGCCTGGATGACGCGGCGCGGCGTCGTCGGCCTGGCCGGGGTGGACACCCGCGCCCTGACCAAGGCCATTCGTGACAAGGGCGCGCCGCACGCGGTGATCGCCCATGACCCCGAGGGCCGCTTCGACCTGGACGCTCTGGCCGCCAAGGCCCGCGCCTGGACCGGCCTGGTCGGCCTGGACCTGGCCAAGCCCGCCTCGACGCTACAGGCCTTTGAATGGAACGAAGGGGTCTGGGATTGGCCGGACGGCTATCCGACCGTGGCCGGCGGCAGGTCGGTGGTGGTCGTCGACTATGGGGTGAAGCGCAATATTCTGCGCGCCCTGGCCTCGACCGGGGCCAGGATCACGGTGGTTCCGGCCACGACCTCGGCCGAGGACATCCTGGCCCGCGACCCGGACGGCGTGGTCTTGTCCAACGGTCCCGGCGATCCGGCCGCGACCGGCGCCTATGCCGTGCCCGAGATCAAGAAGCTGGTCGCCAGCGGCAAGCCCCTGATGGGCATCTGCCTGGGCCACCAGATGCTGGCCCTGGCCCTGGGCGCCAGGACCGTGAAGATGGATCAGGGCCACCACGGCGCCAACCATCCGGTCAAGGATCTGACCACCGGCAAGGTCGAGATCGTGTCGATGAACCACGGCTTCACCGTCGATCGTGACAGCCTGCCCGCGACCGTGGTCGAAACCCACGTCAGCCTGTTCGACGGCACCAACTGCGGCATCGCCGTGAAGGACCGTCCGGTGTTCAGCGTGCAGCACCACCCCGAGGCGTCGCCCGGCCCTACCGACAGCCTGTATCTGTTCGACCGTTTCGCGGCGATGATGGCCTAGGGCAGAGGCGCCAAGCGCAGTTCGGCGCGCAGGGCGCAGGCCTTCCTCACGGCGACCGGGGCGGCGTGCAGCCAATAGTCGGCGTCCTCCAGCCGGTTCGACCGTCTGCGCTCCAACCCGCGCAGGCGACGTTGGGCGGCGTTCTCCAGCAAGCGGGCGTGCAGGGCGCGCGGCGAGGCGATGGCGATGGCGGGAGAGCCGGGCACGGCGACGGCGTCGGGACCGACCGGCTCCACCGCCGGACGGGCGATGGCGACGAACATGAGTTTCTCGCGGAAGTGAGGAGGAGGCGGCGCTTCTGCACCCGACATCGAGGGGTTTTCCCACAGGTCCTGTGGATAGTTTCTCAAGGCGTCGGAAAAATGTTTGAACCCAGACGGTTCGGCGGGTTTCCCTGCCATAATGGTTATCAAAAGATAAACGGCGGTCGCGTTCCACCGGCCCGAAGGCTATGCATCGGCAGTGCGATTTGATGAGCGATATATCGAGGAGCTGAAGGCCCGCCTTCGCCCGTCCGACGTGATCGGACGGTCGGTGAAGCTCAAGCGTCAGGGACGCGAATACGTCGGCCTGTCGCCCTTCACCAAGGAGAAGTCGCCCAGCTTTTTCGTCAATGACGACAAGGGCTTCTTCCACGATTTCAGCTCGGGCAAGCACGGCGACATCATCAGCTTCCTGCAAGAGACCGAGCGGCTGAGCTTCGTCGAGGCGGTGGCGCGGCTGGCGACCGAGGCGGGCATGGCCCTGCCGGCCGAGGACCCGATGGCGGCCGAGCGCGAGGAGAAGCGCAAGGGTCTGTCGGAATGGATGGACCTGGCCCAGAAATGGTTCGCCGCCAATCTGCGCCGCCAGACCGGCAAGGCGGCGCGCGCCTATCTGGAAAAACGCGGCCTGCCCGAGGATCAATGGGAGCGGTTCGGCCTGGGCTATGCGCCCAATGACCGCGAGGGGTTGAAGACCGCCCTGGTCCAGCGCGGGGCGCGGCCGGGCGATCTGGTCGAGGCGGGCCTGCTGATCGCGCCGGAAGGGGGCGGGGCGCCCTATGACCGGTTCCGCGACCGGCTGATGTTCCCGATCCTGGACGGGCGCGGACGGTTGGTCAGCTTCGGCGGCCGGGCCATGAACCCCGACGACCGGGCCAAATACCTGAACGGGCCGGAAAGTCCGCTGTTTCACAAGGGGGCGACCCTGTACGGCTTGCCCGAGGCGCGGCGGCTTCTGGGCGCGGAGTCCAGGTCCGACCAGCCGATCGTGGTGGTCGAGGGCTATATGGACGTCATCGCCTGTCAGCGCGCCGACGTGCCGGCCGTGGCGCCGATGGGCACGGCCCTGACCGAAGAGCAGATGGCCGGCCTGTGGCGCGTCTCGTCCGAGCCGGTGCTGTGTTTCGACGGCGACGCGGCCGGGCGACGGGCGGCGTATCGGGCGGTCGAAAGGGCTTTGCCGCTGATCAAGCCGGATCGCAGCCTGCAATTCGTCAGCCTGCCCGGCGGCATGGACCCCGACGATATGTACCGGGAAAAGGGCGGCCCGCACCTGCGCGAGGCCCTGCGGCAGACCACGCCCCTGTCCAGAATGGTGTTCGAGAAGGAGGCGGACGCCGTCGGTCCTCTGGACACGCCCGAGAAGGAAGCGGCGCTGCTGGCGCGGCTGCGCAAATGCGCCGCCGCCATCACGGACCCGGACCTGGCCCGAGCGTACAAGGATTTTCTGGTCGGCGCCTTCTTCCAGAATGTGCGGCCGTCCAAGGCCCAGATGCGGGACGCCCACAAGGCCATCTACCGCGACCGGAAGGCCCGCAAGGCGGCGCCGATCATGGATGTGACGCCCGAGGCGCGAGCCGCGGCCGTGACCCTGGGCCAGGCGCCCAAGCCGCTGACGGCGGCGGTCCTGGACGGCCTGATCGCCCATCCCGATGTCGTTCAGGAGCGCGCCGAGCTGTTGACCAGTCAGGCGTTCGGCGATCCCGGGCTGGATCGTCTGGTGGCCGATCTGGTGCGGATCACCAGCGAGGTCGAAGCCTATGGCGAAGGCTTGCTTCGGGCGCGGCTGAGGGCCTTGGGCCATGACGAGGCGTTGAGACGGATCGACCGCACGGCGAAGATTTCGCACGCGCCCTTCCTCGATGCGGCCGCCTCGGCGCGCAAGGCCCAGGAAGACCTGACGCGGGCGATCGACGTTCTTCTGGAGGCCATGGCGCTGAGCCGTGCATTGGACGAGTTGAAACAGGGCGACGACTATGACGCCGGCACGTTCAGCAATCTGAAGTCGCAACGCGACGGCCTGAACAGGGCGCTGGCCAGCGGAGAGATTTGGGCCTCGACCGCTGTGCACTGAATCGCGGCCGAGCGCCGCTCAATGGACCTGAACGCTTGACAGGGCGGCCGTGCGTCGCCATCTGGCGCACACGGGTCACGATGCCTTGTGCACGAGGTCGAGAAGGCGGCGGCGAAGTCCGGCGCGCCATTCCTGGCTGTAGACAAGCCCCTCGGCGAGGCGGGGATCCGGTGGTCGCAGGCGTTCGACGCCCTGCCCGCGTCGCGGGTTAGGCGAACGCCTTGGCTTCGGCGCGTGTTGCGTCGGGGCGGGATGAGACGCTCCCTCGGCTGAAGGCCGAAACGGGGCGCGCTTTGCCGTGCGATCACGTCCGAGGCCATCTGGAAAGTGTCGACGCGGCTGTAACCTTCGACCGTGAAGCACGTTTGCTAAATTTAGGCGGGCCGCCCCGCTGGAGACCAACGAATGAGCGCTCAGACCGAACAGCAGGACGCCGAAGTCAACACCGACGGTCCCCTGCTTGATCTGACGGACGCCGGCGTCAAGAAATTCATCAAACAGGCCAAGACCCGCGGCTATGTGACGATGGAGGAGCTGAACAAGGTCCTGCCGTCCGAAGAGGTGACCCCCGATCAGATCGAGGACACCCTGGCCATGCTGTCGGAGATGGGCGTCAACGTCGTCGAGGCGGAAGAAGACGCCGAACAAAAGGACGGCGAAGGCGGCGAGGTCGCCAATCCGGCCGAGACCTCGGTCGCCGAAACCCCGGCCAAGGCCGCCTATGACCGTACCGACGACCCGGTGCGTATGTATCTGCGCGAAATGGGTTCGGTCGAACTGCTGAGCCGCGAGGGCGAGATCGCCATCGCCAAGCGCATCGAGGCCGGTCGCGACGCCATGATCTCGGGCCTGTGCGAAAGCGCCCTGACGTTCGAAGCCATCATGGTGTGGCGCGACGAACTGGCCAACAACCGCATCCTGCTGCGCGAGGTCATCGACCTGGACGCCACCTATGCGGTGTTGAACCCCTCGGCCGTGCCCGGCGCGGCCACCGCCGCCGACGGCGAGGAGGAACCCGCCGAGGAAGAGGCGGCCGCCGAGGGTGAGAAGCCGGAAGGCGAAGACGACGACGACGATGATTTCGACGACGGCGGCGGCCTGTCGATCTCGGCCCTGGAGGCCGAGCTGCGCGACGGCGTCATGGAGGTTCTGGACGCCGTGGCCGCAGACTTCGGCGCCTTCCGCAAGCTGCAAGACAAGCTGGTCGAGGCCCGGTTGCGCGGCGAAGTGCTGAGCGCCAAGGATCAAAAAGCCTATGACGCCCTGACCACGGCGATCTCGGATCGGCTGAAGACGCTGAAGCTGAACAACAACCGCATCGAAGCCCTGGTCGAGCAGCTCTACGCCATCAACAAGCGACTGATCGGCCTGGAGGGTCGCCTGCTGCGACTGGCCGACAGCTACGGCATTTCGCGGCCCGAATTCCTCAAGGCCTATTTCGGCTCCGAACTGGATCCGACCTGGTCGGAGCGGGTCAAGGTGATGGGCGTGCGCTGGACCAAGTTCAGCGAAAAGGAATCGATTCAGGTTGTGGCCATTCGCGGCGACATCGCCGCCGTGGCCACCGAGGCCGGTCTGCCGATCGACGACTATCGCCGCATCGTCCAGACGGTGCAGAAGGGCGAGCGCGAGGCCCGTCAGGCCAAGAAGGAAATGGTCGAGGCCAACCTGCGTCTGGTTATCTCCATCGCCAAGAAATACACCAATCGCGGCCTACAATTCCTTGATCTTATTCAGGAAGGCAACATCGGCCTGATGAAGGCGGTCGACAAGTTCGAGTACCGTCGCGGCTACAAATTCTCGACCTACGCCACCTGGTGGATACGTCAGGCCATCACCCGCTCGATCGCCGACCAGGCGCGCACCATCCGCATCCCGGTGCACATGATCGAGACGATCAACAAGATCGTGCGCACCAGCCGCCAGATGCTGCACGAGATCGGCCGCGAGCCGACCCCGGAAGAACTGGCCGAAAAGCTGGCCATGCCGCTGGAGAAGGTGCGCAAGGTCCTGAAGATCGCCAAGGAGCCGATCAGCCTGGAGACGCCGATCGGCGACGAGGAAGACAGCCACCTGGGCGACTTCATCGAGGACAAGAACGCCGTCCTTCCCATCGACGCCGCCATCCAGTCGAACCTGCGCGAGACCACCACCCGCGTGCTGGCCTCGCTGACGCCGCGCGAGGAGCGGGTGCTGCGGATGCGCTTCGGCATCGGCATGAACACCGACCACACCCTGGAAGAGGTCGGCCAGCAGTTCAGCGTGACCCGCGAACGCATCCGCCAGATCGAGGCCAAGGCGCTGCGCAAGCTGAAGCACCCCAGCCGCAGCCGCAAACTGCGCAGTTTCTTGGACAGCTAGCGCTTTCGCGTTAGCATCGGCGTATGAGCGACATCGAACCCAGGTTTCCGCGCGCCACCGTCAGGATCGATGGGATCGGGCGCGGTTCCGACCGCAGGATCGTCTCCTTCGGTCGTGTGGAGGTTCGGGCCGATGCGGCGGACCCGCAGGTGTTCGAACAGAATGTGCGCGAGGGTCAGGAAGCCCTGAAACGAGCCGTCCAGCGTCTGTCGGTCGCCGGGGTTCGGTTTCAGAAGCGGCGCGGCGTCGCCAGCTATCGCGCCGACCCGAAGAATCCGGATCGGGTCATCCGTGAACTTCTGGGCAAGACCGAGATCGGCGTGTTCGAGAACGGTGAGTTCAAGGCCATCCGGTGATCAGGTTCGGCGATGCGCTGAATGTCGTGATCGAGGCCCAGCGCACGTCCGACAAACCGTTGGCCGTGGTCGTGGCGGGGCACAACGGCTCGGGCAAGTCCACGATGTGGTACCGCTCGTTGGCCGAAACCCTTCGCATCCCTCTAATCAACGCCGACCGGATGATGCTGTCTATCCTGCCGGAGGCTAAAGCCGACGGCTTTTTGCCGGATTGGGCGGCGGAACTGCGTGATACGGACGAAAGCTGGATGCGTGTCGCCCAGAACGGGGTCCAGGCCTTTGTCGCCCAGGCTCTGACCCAAGGCGTGCCGTTCGCGATGGAGACGGTGTTCTCGCACTGGCGCGTGTTGCCGAATGGAACCGTCGAGACCAAGGTCGATCTGATTCGTCAGATGCAAGCCGCAGGATATTTCGTCGTCCTGCTGTTCGTGGGGCTGAGCAGCGAGCAGGTGTCGATCGGGCGTGTCGCGACCCGGACGGATGAAGGCGGCCATGACGTGGACATAAGAAAGCTGATCGACAGATTTCCTCGCACCCAGAATGCCATTCGCCTGGCCGCGCCCGTAGCCGACGCGACGGTGTTCTTGGACAACAGTCGCACCAAAAAGGAGGCGTTCACCGTTTGCAGGGTCCAGTTGGGCGAGGATGAGCGGTTCGATATGCGCGCAACGCGGGCCGGGGCGCCGTCCGCGATCGAAGCTTGGATGATCAAGGTTTGTCCCACGCACAAGGCGTGACCTGCGAACATATCCGCCGAGCGAGGCTCCGCATCTTGGACGATCAGACGGCTGGACGCTTCGTCGTGTCCGGCTCATGGTGAACGTCGGTCTTTCGGGAGCGGCGCCATGGTCGGCATTGGGCATCTGAAGCGGCGGTTCGGCCAGTATGCGGGGATCTGGGTGTCGGCCTTCCTGTTGTCGGGGGCGGCGATCCTGCTGCTGATGATGCGGATGGACCTGATGGAGGCGGCCGATCTGGTGCTGCCGATCATGCTGGCCCTGACCGGCCTGGCGCTGGGCGTCGGGGTGGTGATGAGCTTCTTCTCGGACGAGACGCCGTTGACGAAGATCATCGTGCTGGTTCTGGCCCTGTTGCTGCTTTTGCCGCTGCTCTGGGCGCCGGTGTCGGCGGCGGTCGCGATCGCCTATTTCACGGATCGCTCGATCGAATATTCCGGCGCCTACGCCGCCTTCCGCATCGCGGTGTCGAACGTGTTGTGGCCGATCTCGCAGGGGTTCGGCCTGGGCGCTGTGCTCGATGGTCTGTGGACGGCCTTCCAATGGGCGGCCAGCATCGTCGGCTTCATCTCGGCCTGGGTCAACGCCTGGCCGGTGATCCGCCGTCTGTTGGGCCAGGAAGCGCCGAGCCGCGCCTGATGCGGTCGGACGCGGCTGGCGCCGCGTCCGACGACGGCGACGAGAGCCTCAGGCCCGGTCTTCGAAGACGGTCGCGAAACCGCCCCACATCATGCGCTTGCCGTCAAAGGGCATATCCATGTCCTTCATGGCCGGGTCCTCCATCATCTTGGCCCAGGCCTCATCGGCCGTCTTGCGGTCGGGCCAGCGCAGCCAGGAGAAGACGACCACCTCGTCGTCCTGCTTCTTCACCGCCATGGGAAAGCTGGTGTTGACGCCGTCGGGCACATCCTCGCCCCAGGTCTCGACGTGCTCCAGGCAGCCGTAGCCCTTGAACAACGGCCAGGCGGCCTCGGCGGATTTTATATAGCGGTCCTTGTCCTTGATCTTCACGGGGGTCAGGAAGCCGGTGACATAGCTCATGGTCGTCTCCTCCTAGGGCGAACGGGTGGAGGATTTAAAGCGCGGCGGCCCGGCATGATCCAGTACGAACGTCGATGCGGGGCGACGGCGGCGCTTGCGCTGGGAATTTTGCGCGACCCGCGCTGCGAGAAACGGCGATCTTGCGGACGGTCGACGGCGGAGGCAGTCTGACGCCATGGTCCAGCCCGCGCCCGGTGAACGCTACGCCTCGTTCGCAGCCTTCTATCCGTACTATATCCGGGAACACTCCAACCGGACCTGCCGACGGATTCATGTGGTGGGGACGGGCCTGGTGTGCGTGTTCGCCGTGACGGCGCTGATCACGCGCAACGCCTGGTGGCTGTTGGCCATACCGATCGTGGGTTACGGCTTTGCCTGGTTCGGGCATTTCGTCTTCGAGAAGAACCGGCCCGCGACCTTCCAATATCCGCTGTGGAGCCTGATGGGCGACTGGCGGCTGTTCTTCGAGACGATCAGCGGCAAGCGCCGCTTCTGACCGTCAGTGCGCGCCGGCCGCCGTGGCGGCCTGGGCCATCAGGGTCTGTTCGCTGGGCTTGGCGTCCCACGACGGCGGGCAGCCGTCGAAACGGCCCGCGTTCTGGAGGGTCAGGGTGCGGGTGTTCCAGCGCATGGCCGGGCGCATCGAGCCGCGGCCGTCGCCGGTGTACAGGTCGACCTTGGCGCCCTTGACCGCGCCGCCGGTGTCCGAAGCGTACCAATAGCCGTCATGCAGCGTGCCGTCGGGCATACGCATACCGACCGTCTCGCGGATGAACAGGCGGGTGCGGCGCGGGATGACGCGCGGGTCAGTGGCGACGGTGCGCATGGCCACGGGGCGACATCCCAGGGAATCGGCGCCCGTCGCGCCGCCGCCGCCCGCATGATACAGGGTCGCGCGGGCGCGCCAGTCGGGTTCGGCGGCCAGGAAGGCCTGCTGTTCGTCGGTCAGATCCAGGTCGTCGGCCGAACTGTTCGCCTCGACCCCGGCCGCATCGGCCGCGACGGCGGCCTGATAGCTGACGGGTTCCCCAGCCATCCCGCCGAAGGCGAGCGACCAGACCATGGCGAGCGCAGCGGCCGTGCCCAGCATCAATTCGACTCAAGCGACACCGGTCCCGACGTGTCCGGCGGGCGGGCTTTTGGTGTGCGTCTGAGGCGAAAAAGTGGCGAGCGCCGTGCGTGCGACCAACTGTCCACAGATGCGTCGAAACCGCCCAAATCATGGCGAGCGTCGCGATGGGCGCGCGGGGATTATCGTGCAAGATTTTAATCTGTATTCGTGGATTATCGTTTCTTGACTGGATCGAAATGCTGAAAACGTGCGGCCATTTTGTCTATCATTATGACTTGAAGATCAGATGATCGCTGGTTCAACTCAAGAGGATTGTCGGAGCGCGCGCCTTGATTTCATGGCGGGCGGCGGGGGCGGTGCGCCGCCTTGGTTTCGGCCGTGCGGCGCGCGACGACGGCCCCAATCTTCGTCTGACCAACCGTGACCGGCGCGACAAAGACTTCACTGGACGACGGCGCGGGCGCGTCCTAACCGAAACGGGTCGTTCGCCGCAGTCGGAACCGTTCCATGAAGCGTCTCGTCCTCGCCTCCGTCGCCGTTCTGGCCCTGGCCTCCCCCGCCGCCCAGGTGGACGCCTGGGGCAGCACCGGTCACCGTCTGGTGGGCGTCGCCGCCATGCGCGGCCTGCCCGCGGACCTGCCGGCCTTCCTGCGCACGCCGGGCGCCGTGGCCGATGTCGGCGAGCTGGCGCGTGAACCCGATCGCTGGAAGGGCGCCGGCCAGCCGCATGATCGCGAACGCGACACCGCCCATTTTGTCGATCTGGACGACACGGGCCATGTGATGGGCGCCGCAGGACCGGCTGTCGACGCCCTGCCGCGCCTGAAGTCACAATATGACGCCGCCCTGATCGCCGCCGGACTGGACGTCAACGACGCCGGGTATTTGCCCTACGCCATCATGGACGGCTGGCAGCAACTGGTGCGCGACTTCGCCTATATCCGCGTGTTGAACGCCGCCGAGGCGCGCGAGACCAATCTGGAGCGCCGGGCTTGGTACCGCGTCGACCGCGAGCGTCGCGAGGCCCTGACCCTGCGCGACATCGGCGTTCTGGGCCACTATGTCGGCGACGGCTCGCAGCCGCACCATACGACCATCCACTACAATGGCTGGGATCGGAACACGCCGAACCCGGAAGGCTTCACCACCTCGCGCCAGACCCACGGCGATTTCGAGAACGCCTTCACCAGCCGGGTCGCGCGTCTGGACGCGGTCGAGGCCGCCATGCCCGCGCCGCGCGATCAGGCGGTCGAGATCAATGGCCGCATCGCCGCCTATTTGCGCACGACCCTGGCCGAGGTGACGCCCTTCTATCGCATGGAGAAGGCGGGCGCGTTCCGCGACACGGACCCGCGCGGGGCCGCGTTCGTGAACGCCCGCCTGGGCGCGGGCGCCGCCGAATTGCGCGACCTGATCGTCCTGGCCTGGCGCGCCTCGGCCGACGTCTCGATCGGCTGGCCGGCGGTCAAGGTGGCCGAGGTCGAGGCCGGAACCGCCGATCCGTGGACAGCCATGGTCGGCGAGGACTGAAGCGGACGGGTGAATAGTGGTAGTGAGCCGCAGGTGAGCCGACCGCTGTCGCCGTGCTCGCTTTCGCTCACTCCTCACTCCTCGCTCGTCGGCTGAATTCATGCATCCCCCCGTCGTCATCCTCGACCGGTCGCAACTGGCCGACAACATCGGCGCCGTGGCGCGGGTGATGGCCAATTTCGGCCTGTCTGAGCTGCGCCTGGTGTCGCCGCGCGACGGCTGGCCCCAGGACCGAGCCTGGGCCACGGCCTCGGGCGCCGACTGGGTGCTGGAGGAGGTTCGGGTGTTCGACAGCGTGGCCGAGGCCGTCGCCGATCTGAACACCGTCTTTTCGACCACCGCCCGCGCGCGCGAGACCCGTCTGCCGGTGCGCACGCCGCGCGAGACGGCGCACATCCTGTGGGACGATACGGCGTCGGGCCTGAAGACCGGTCTGCTGTTCGGCGGCGAACGGGCGGGGCTGGAGACAACCGACATCGCCCTGACCCAGGGCATCACCACCATCCCCATCGACCCGCGCCACCATTCGCTGAACCTGGCCCAGGCGGTGGCGATCAACGCCTATGAATGGCGCACCCTGGTGCTGGACGCCCCGCCGCCGAAATTCCGCGAAGGCGACCCGCCGGCGTCGAACGCTCTGTTGGTCGGTATGTACGAGCATCTGGAGCGTGAACTGGACGAGGGCGGTTTCTTCCATCCGCCCGAGAAGAAACGGTCGATGAGCCAGAATCTGCGCGTCATGCTGGGCCGCGCCGCCTTCAGCGAACAAGAAGTGGCGACCTTTCGCGGCGTGATCCACGCCCTGGCCAAGGGACGCGGTCGGGTTCTGGCCAAGCTGGCGGCCAAGCGCGGCGAAGACCAGAATTGATCTTGACCGCTTCAGCCGCTAGACGCGGCCCCGTTGGGGAGTAGCTTCCGGCGCCTGTCATGCCGGGACCGCGTCAACACACTCGCGGCCTTCGTGGCCCGTGGCGCGGCCAGCGGTTCATTCCGCCTAGCGAGACCAGCGTGCTTTGCGGCCCTTCACCGGCGGGGTCGTGAAGGCGCTGTCTCATGCGTCCGGCGGATCGTTTCATGACCCCCCTGTCCATCGCCGTCCTGTCGCTCAGTATGTCGACCGACGCCTTCGCCGCCGCGGTCAGCCGCGGGGCCGCCCATCGCCCGGCCTTTGCGACGGCCGTCCGCAACGGCCTGGTGTTCGGCGTCATCGAGGCGATCACGCCGCTGATCGGCTGGGGCCTGGGTCTGATGGCGGCGGGCCTGGTCGAACGGATCGATCACTGGATCGCCTTCGGCCTGCTGGGCGCGGTCGGCGCCAAGATGCTGTGGGAAGCCTTCCAGCCGGTCGAGACCGAAGGCGGCGGCGCCGACAGCCGGGCGGCCCGAAACGGCGCCCTGGCCCTGGTCGCCACGGCGGTGGGCACGTCGATCGACGCGGCGGCGGTGGGCGTGGGCCTGGCCTTCATCGGCGCGAACATCTGGATCATCGCCCTGTCGATCGGCATCTCGACCTTCATGCTGACCACCCTGGGGATGCTGATCGGCAAGGCGGTGGGCGTCCGTTTCGGCAAGATCGCGGAGTTCCTGGGCGGCGTCGCCCTGATCCTGATCGGTCTGTCGATCCTGGCCGATCACATGGGGTGGATGGGCTAGAGCCGACGCGGGTCGATCCGGCCGGTCAGGACAGCGCCCGCCAGCTCCAGCATCGCCTTGCCCAGGCACAGGATCAGCACCACCCAGGCCGGCGCCTTGAAGACCAGCATCAACCAGGCGCCGATCAACACCGTCAGATGCAGCACGAAGATGCGGCCATAGGGCTTGAACATCTCCAGCGTCGGACTGGCCTGGCGCCAGCGGCCCTGCATCCACCAATCCCGCGTCTGCCCCACGACGTGGAGTACGGCCGTGGCCAGCACCGCCCACAGGAAGGCTGGGTCGCCGAAGGTGCGGTCCCAGACCCCGCCGCCGCCTTCGGCCGCGATGAAGTCTTCGGCCAGGGGCAGGGCGAAGGTCAGGTGGCCGACGCAGAAGACGCCATAGTGGAGCACGAAGAAGACCGCGACGAAGAGCGCATTGGCCAGTCGTCCGCCCGAGACGCCGACCGGCAGGCGCTGCGCGGCCACGATGCGCGGCAGGGTCAGAAGGCCGACGATGACAGTCTCGGCCCAGTACAAGATCAAGACCTGCGCGGCGTCCCAGCCCAGAAACAGCACGCCGAAAACGGGGATCAGATTGCCGATCACGATGACGGCGATCGTCAAGCGGGGATCGGACGTCAGGCGACGGATATCGACCGGAAGGACCATGCGGCACTGTCGCGCGCCTATCGTCGCGCGCCAATGCGGACGCCGTTCGTGGTCAGGGATCGTCAGCCGTCCAATGTCGCCAAGAAGGCCGGAACGGTCCTGGTCGCCGGGCCATAGACGCCTTCGTCGAACGTGGCGGCGCCCAGGCTGGGTTCCAGATTGATCTCCACCGTGCGGGCGCCCGCCGCGCGCGCTATGCGCACGAAGCCCGCGGCGGGATAGACGGCGCCCGACGTGCCGATGGACAGGAACAGGTCGCAGCGGGCCAGCGCCTGCTCGATCCGGGCCATCTCAAGCGGCGTCTCGCCGAACCAGACGATGTGGGGGCGCAACCGACCGTTTGGGCTGAACGGGCTGGGGTGGCGCGGATCGAGGTCGTCGCGCCAGTCGCACGCCTGGCCGGTGGCGGTGCAGGACGCCTTCAACAGCTCGCCGTGCATATGGATCAGGTCGAAGCCGGGTGCGGACGGGGTTTCCGCATGGGCGCGGTCGTGCAGGTCGTCGACGTTCTGGGTCACCAGGGTCAGACGGCCGGTCCAGCGCGCGGCCAGGTCGGCGATGGCGCGATGGGCGGCGTTGGGGCGCACCTCGGCCAACTGGCGCCGTCGACGATTGTAGAAGTCCTGCACCAGGGCGGGATCGCGGGCGAAGGCCTCGGGCGTCGCCACATCCTCGATCCTGTGGCCGAGCCACAGGCCGTCATCGGCGCGAAAGGTCGGCACGCCGGACTCCGCCGAGACGCCCGCGCCGGTCAGGATGACGAGATTCAGGCCCATCCTAACCGGCGCGTCGCCCAGATCGTCAGCCGATCGCGCTTCGGCCCATGATGGAGGCGATCAGCAGGCTGAAGCCCGCCACCAGGAAGTCGATGCCGACGATGGTTCCCAACGTCAGCCCGGCCATCTCCATCAGGTTGAACAGCACAATGCCGCCCAGCACGAGGCTGAGCAGGCCGCCCAGTCCGAGCCATATGCGCGACTGACCGAAGCTGCTGTCGAACGCCAGCAGCATACCGGTCACGCCGCGCGCCACGAGCACGGCCCCTAGCAGCATCGTCAGAGACACGGCTCCGACGCCCGGCTTCATGACCATCCAGACCCCAAGGGCCAACGCCAGGACGGCCCAAAGGGCGTTCAGCAGAATCGCCCAGCCTTTACGCTCGGTGAAAGAGGCGTAAAGGCCCACCAACCCGCCGGCGATCAGAGCCAGGCCGACGACCATGACCGTGGCCATGGTCGATATTACCGGCGCCGCCAGCGCCGCGACCCCGAACAGGATCATCAAGATTCCATAAAGCGCACTGACTACCCTTAGGCCGCGGCCGAAGTCCGCGATGGGGTTGGATGTCATAACAAGCCTCCCTGCATTGTTGACGCGCAAAGATACGCCTGTACGCGACGATCGCCAATCACCGTTCCGTGGCCGCGGTTCGCCGGCACGTTGCGGAATCTCCCGGACTTTCCCCGCGTCGGGGTTGAAAGCCGCCGCCGCCGGTGCGACCCCTCAGACGCCCGCGAGACGTGCGAGCCAGCAGAGGAGCCGCCCCATGAAAACCCGCGCCGCCGTCGCCTTCGAGGCCAAACGCCCGCTGGAGATCGTCGAGGTCGATCTGGAGGGGCCGCGCGCCGGAGAGGTGCTGGTCGAAATCAAGGCGACCGGGGTCTGCCACACCGACGCCTATACGCTGGACGGCCTGGACTCCGAGGGGATATTTCCGTCGATCCTGGGCCATGAGGGCGCGGGCGTGGTGGTCGAGGTCGGGCCGGGGGTGACCTCGGTTCAGGTCGGCGACCATGTGATCCCGCTGTACACGCCCGAATGCCGCCAGTGTAAATCCTGCCTCAGCCGCAAGACCAATCTGTGCACCGCCATCCGCGCCACCCAGGGCAAGGGCGTCATGCCCGACGGGACCAGCCGGTTCAGCTATAAGGGCCAGGCCATCGCCCACTACATGGGCTGCTCGACCTTCTCGAACTACACCGTCCTGCCCGAGATCGCGGTGGCGAAGATCCGCAAGGACGCCCCTTTCGACAAGGCCTGTTATGTCGGCTGCGGCGTGACCACCGGCGTCGGCGCCGTGGTCAATACGGCCAAGGTCGAGCCGGGCGCCAACTGCGTGGTCTTCGGCCTGGGCGGCATCGGGCTGAATGTCATCCAGGGGCTGAAGATGGTCGGCGCCGACATGATCGTGGGCGTGGACATCAACGGCGACAAGGAGGAGTGGGGCCGTCGCTTCGGCATGACCCATTTCGTCAATCCGAAGGCTGTGCCGGACGTGGTGGCCCATCTGGTCGAACTGACCGGCGGCGGGGCCGACTACACCTTCGACTGCACCGGCAACACCGTGGTCATGCGCCAGGCGTTGGAGGCCTGCCATCGCGGCTGGGGCGAAAGCGTCATCATCGGCGTGGCCGAAGCGGGCAAGGAGATCGCCACCCGCCCGTTCCAACTGGTCACCGGCCGCGTCTGGCGCGGCTCGGCCTTCGGCGGCGCGCGGGGCCGCACCGACACGCCCAAGATCGTCGACTGGTACATGGACGGCAAGATCGAGATCGACCCGATGATCACCCACACCCTGCCGCTGGAGCGCATCAACGAGGCCTTCGACCTGATGCACGCGGGCGAGAGCATCCGCAGCGTGGTGGTGTTCTGATCGTCCGTTGCATAAAGCAACTGACATGGGTTAGGCTCGGGCGAACGGTCCGCAGGAGGAAACCATGTTCACCCACGTTGTTCTGGGCGCCAACGACCCCGAGGCGTCGCGCCGTTTCTATGACGCCGCGCTCGGCGCGCTAGGTTTGGACGTGGCCGCCGGACCGGACCCCAAGGGCCGCTACTGGTGGCGCACGGATCGCGGCGCCTTTGCGGTCGGCAAACCGATCGACGGCGAACCGGCCTGTCACGCCAATGGCGGCACCCTGGGTTTTCACGCCAAGACGCCCGAAATGGTCCAGGCCTTTCATGACGCGGGCGTCGCCGCAGGCGGTCGCGCCATCGAGGACCCGCCGGGCGAACGCAACGGCCCGTTCGGCAAGCTGGTCCTGGCCTATCTGCGCGATCCCGACGGCAACAAGATCTGCGCCCTGTATCGGCCTTGACGGGCTTTGCGGACGCCGGGCTGACGCTGACGATCCGAACCTCGGATCATGTCGATCGAGCCGAGTTGGCGGCGGGGGCGGCGGCGCTGTTCGACCTGTTTCTGGCCCGCGAGCCAGAGTTCGGTTTCAACCCGGACATCGTGGTCGACTATCCCGACCTGACGGCGGACGCAGCCAGCCCGTTCCTGGCCGATGCCCCGGGTTATGTGGCGGAGCGCCTTGCGGCGTTGGAAGCGCGGGGCGACCCGGTCGGCCGGGTGGTGATCCTGACCACCTATGGAGACGCGGTCGGCGCGGCGCTGGCGACGGCTGGATGGAGCGGCGAGCGCATCGATATGCCGGCGGGACCAGACGGGACCTGGACCTATCGGCTGGACCGGTCCGAGGCAGGGCGCACCCTCTATATCGAGGCGGTCGATGAGGCTGATCCCAAGATCCGGCCTGACTTCCTGCTGGAGCTGCGCGACGGCCAGGGCCGTCTGCGCGGCGGGGCCTGGGGGTCGATCCATGAACGCGAGGGCCGCAGGTTCGCCTATATCGCCACCATGGCCCTGGGTGTCGGCCTGCCGCCCGGCGTCGGTATGCGCTTGGGTCAGGCGCTGGAGGCGGCGTTGCGTGACGCGGGCGTGGTCGCTGTGCATTTGGGCACCCAGACGGCGGGTCCCTTCTATGAGCGGCTCGGTTTTCAGGTCATCCACCGGGTCCTGCCAGATCTGCGTTTCCGCATCGGCGACGATGGCGCGCGGTTGCGCACCGATCTGGTGATGATGGAACGACGGCTGACCTGACGGTTGACGGCGAGGGCGCGGGGCCTGAGGAACGGGGCATGGAAACCCTGAAGACCCACGTCGTTCACGGCGGCGTGCTCCGATATCTGAGACACGACAGCACCGCGACCGGAACGCCGATGACGCTGTCGGTCTTCACTCCGCCCGGCCAGGGACCGTTTCCGGTGGTGATCTGGCTGTCGGGCCTGACCTGCACCGAGGACAATTTCACCACCAAGGCCGGGGCGTATCAGGCGGCGGCCAAGCATGGCGTCATCGTGGTCGCGCCCGACACCAGTCCGCGCGGCGAAGGGGCGGCGGATGATCCAGCCTATGACCTGGGCCAGGGGGCGGGCTTCTATGTCGATGCGGTCCAGCCGCCCTGGGCGCCGCATTTCCGCATGGAGACCTATGTCACGGGCGAGCTGATCGACCTGATCGACAGGGAGTTCCCGACGACGAGGGCGCGCGCCATCATGGGCCATTCCATGGGCGGGCACGGCGCCCTGACCCTGGCCTTGCGCCATCCCGGCCTGTTCCGCAGCGTTTCGGCCTTCGCGCCGATCAGTTCGCCTACACGATGCCCGTGGGGCGAGAAGGCGTTCACGGCCTATCTGGGCGATGATCGCGCGCAATGGGCGGCGCATGATGCGGCGCGCTTGATCGAGATGGGCGCGGCGCGCGGCGTCTATGACGACATCCTGGTGGATCAGGGCGACGCCGATCCCTTCCTGGCCGATCAGTTGAAACCGGAACTGCTGGTCCAGGCGGCCAAGACGGCGGGGCAGGGGCTGACCCTGAGGATGCAGCCGGGCTACGATCACAGCTATTTCTTCATGGCCAGCTTCATCGCCGACCATGTCGCCTTCCATGCGGCGCGACTGAAGGGACCGACGCGATGAGCTATGACGAGGAACTGCACGACCGGCTGGGTCCGATGTTCACCGCCCTGTGCGTTGAACTGGGCTTTTGTCTGCACGACAAGGGGCAGCGGCGGGTGATCGAAGCCCTGCCGCAGGGGTTGGACGCCGCGGTGAAGGCCGTGTTCCAGGCCGACGGGATGGACCTGATCTCGGCGTCCGGCGATCTGAAGCGGGCCGTGCGCGACTGCATCAAGACCCACGCCAGGGGCGTCGGTTAGGGTTCGGACTAGGAACCCGGCAAACTCAAAGCGCAGAGCGGTTATCGCGGACCTTGCATCGCGTAAGGGTTCTGGGGCGCTTCCTGTCTCGCCGACTCATACGTCCGCATCCGGCGCAAGTCCGCGTTATGGTGTGATCGTGCGGGGCGACGAAGAGGCCGGGATTTTAGACTCGATAGACTCTTTAGACTCGCTTTTTTCGCGTCCGAACGCCTGGCGGGTTCGATCCGCACTGGCGCCGCCTCCGCCGCCCCAACCAGAACAATCCGACACGGCCAAGCTTGGGTTCGGCGAACGGCTTCCTAGATGGAGACCCTCCCCCAACGCCGCCTGATCAAGGAGTTCTGTCATGGCCTTCACCCTTCCTCCGCTGCCCTACGCCCATGACGCGCTGGAACCGGCGATCGATCAGGAAACGATGGTCTTCCACCATGACAAACATCACCAGGCCTATGTCGACAACCTGAACAAGGCCGTGGACGCCGATCCGGCCCTACAGGGCCAGAGCCTGGAGGATCTGTTCGCCGGCATCTCCAAACTGCCCAAGGCGGTGCGCAACAACGGCGGCGGCCACTGGAACCACAGCCTGTTCTGGGAGCTGATGGCGCCTCAGGGCCAGACGGGCGCGCCGTCCGCCGAACTGATCGCGGCCATCGACCGCGATTTGGGCGGTTTCGAAGCGTTCCAGGCCGACTTCAACGCGGCGGGCGCGGCGCAGTTCGGGTCGGGCTGGGCCTGGCTGATCGTGCAGGACGGCAAGCTCAAGATCACCTCCACCCCCAATCAGGACAATCCGCTGATGGATCTGGCCGAAGACAAGGGCGCGGTCGTGTTGGGGGCCGACGTTTGGGAACACGCCTATTATCTGAAGTACCAGAACCGGCGCGCCGACTATCTGAAGGCTTTCTGGTCGGTAGTGAACTGGAACAAGGTCAACGCCCTGTTCGCGGCCGCCAAGGTCTGAGATCCGGCCGGGGTGGCCGTCATGAACGAACAGGTTTCGTCAGGCCATCACGTCTGTCGGCGGTCATAGACTCTCTCGCAACGGTAAGCGCCGCACCGCGCGCTTGCCAGCGAGGGAGACCGAGGATGCCGATGAACAGGCGAGACCTATTGAGCGGACTGGCGGCGGCTGGGGCGATCGGCGCCGCGGGTCAGGCGCGGGCGCAGGATATCCGCATCGACAACGCCGCGGCCCTGAACGGGGTCGGTCAGGCTGTGATCGGGGCCTTCTCCGTAGCTTTTCTGACCAGCCGAGACGACCGTGCGCGGGCGGGCGGCGGCCTGTTGGGCAGCGCTGGAGGAGGCAACTCCATGGCTCGCACCGCTTTGGAAGGACTCAGCGACGCAGATTTTCAGAATGCGACGGACGCCCTGTTCGCGGACTTCACGGCTCAGGTCCAGGGGGCGGGCTTCACGCTGGGAGATCGCGCGCCCTTACTGGAGGCGGTGCGGCGACTGAACGGGACGCCGTTCGAAAGCGGCGGCCAGTATGAGGTCATCCTGGGGCGCAACTCCAATGCCGATTCCCGGGTCTTTTCCCCTTCGTCCCTGGATGGGGTGTGGGTGCCGCGCGAGGCGATGAATCTGATCAATCTTCCGCGCTTCCAGGCGGGGCGCAGCGGCGTCGGTTTCGCCATGGGCGCCCAGAATTTCGCCCGGCAATCCGGTCAGGCGGTGGTCAATGCCGTCTATGTGGTCGACTTCGCCCAGGCCGACGCCTATGGTGGCGCCTTCGCCTATTCGTCGCGTGTGGATGTCGCCGCGGGCTTGTCGCTGACGCCGGAAGCGTCGCGAGTCTTCGCCTATGCCCCGAACGGCCGCGTCGCCACGGCCATGGTTCGACAGCCGATCGCTGTTGGCGGCGATTTCGGAACCTTCGCCGACACCACGTCAGGCGGTATGCGGGCGACCCAGGCTGCGGTGAACGCGGTCACGCTGTTGACCCGAGGCTACAGCAACAGCTCAAGACAATATGTGATGACGGCCGATCCCGTACTCTGGGCCGAAGGGATCGGAGACTTGGGCCGCGTCGGAAACAGCCGACTGATTGGCGCGCTGCGCGGCCGCTGACCGGAAGGCGGCTTTTGGAGCCTGCCTTGACTCTGGCGGCGCGGACACTCATAAGCCGCGCCTTCACGCCCCGGCCGCAAACCGGGGCGCGAACCATTACGGACGATGCGTGGACCGCCGTTGAGATCGTCCCTTCAATCGTGAAGGGGCCGGGCCGCATCCGCATAGAGAGCGAATATGTCGAAGCGCCATAGCGCCAAGTACAAGATCGACCGCGCCATGGGTGAAAACCTGTGGGGTCGTTCCAAATCCCCGGTCAACAAGCGTTCCTACGGTCCCGGCCAGCACGGCCAGCGCCGCAAGTCCAAGGTTTCCGACTTCGGTCTTCAACTGAAGGCCAAGCAGAAGCTGAAGGGCTACTACGGCAACATGACCGAGAAGCAGTTCCGCAAGACCTACGACGAGGCCGCGCGCCGCAAGGGCAATACGCCCGAGAACCTGATCGGCCTGTTGGAAGCCCGTCTGGACGCCGTGGTCTATCGCGCCAAATTCGTGCCGACCGTCTGGGCGGCCCGCCAGTTCGTCAACCACGGCCACGTCACCGTCAACGGCAAGAAGGTGAACATCGCCTCCTACCGCGTCTCGGTCGGCGACATCGTCGAGGTGAAGGAAAAGTCGCGCAACATGGCCCTGGTGCTGGAAGCCCAGCAGTCGTCGGAGCGTGACGTGCCGGATTATCTGGAACTCGGCGATCGCGGCTTCTCGGTTCGCGTGGCCCGCACGCCCGAACTGGCCGACGTGCCCTATCCGGTGAAGATGGAGCCGAACCTGGTGGTCGAATACTACTCGTCCTAAGGGCGAGCGGTTTCCCCCAAAGGAAACAGGGGCCTCGGAGCGATCCGAGGCCCTTTTTTCATGGCCGAGACAAGGGGTTTGCGCGGGTCGGATTGCTAACCGCGGTTAACCGTAGCGTTTGCCGTCATCATTAATGGCTGTGAGCTAAGGGAAGGGGTTCAATCCTCGGAACTTTCTTCTGCGATGCGCCTGATCTCCTGCCTTGTCGACCAGCATGACTACGTCCTGACCTTGCTCGCCGCAGCCATCTGTCTGGCGGGTTCGGCGGTGACGGCCAATATGTATCGACGTGTCCGCACCGCCCCGGCGGCGGGGCGAGACGTCTGGATATTCCTGGGCGGCATCGCCGGGGGCGCGACCATCTGGTGCACCCATTTCGTCGCCATGATGGCCTATCGACCGGGCGTCGAGGTGGCCTATGCGCCGCTGCTGACGGCGCTGTCTCTGATCCTGGCGGCGATCGGCTGCATGGCCGCCATGGCCGTGGGCGCCAGGCCGAGCCGACGGGCGCCCGCGATCGGCGGCGCGGTGTTCGGCGCGTCGGTGGCCGGGATGCACTACACGGGCATGGCCGCCTTCACGGCCGAGGCCTTTGTGCACTGGTCGCCGGTCTATGTCGCGGCCTCGGTCGCGGCGGCCCTGGCGGGCGGCGCGGTGGCCTTCGATGTGACCTCGCGCGCCCTGCCGGGCTTGAGGCGCCATGTCGGCGCCGTTCTGCTGGTGCTGACCATTGTGGCGCTGCACTTCACCGGCATGGCCGCGATGGAGGTGTCGCCGTTGGCGCCGTCGGCGGGCGCGCTGACCGGCGAGGCGGCCCAGGGCTTGCTGGCCTTGGGCGTGGCGACCGTGGGCTTTCTGATCCTGGGCATCGCCTTGGCCGCCCATGTGTTGGACGAGCGGGCGCGGGGCCTTTCCCTGGCGCGTCTGAAACACCTGATCGAAGGCAGTGTGGACGGTATGCTGGTGGAAGGCGAGACCGGCGTCGTCCTGGTCAACGCCGCCTTCGCCGAACTGTGCGGCGTGACGGTGGACGATCTTCTGGGGCGCCGCGTCTCTGACTGGATCGACGACGCCGATTCCATGGACGGCGGCCTCCTGGCTCAGAGCGAACTGCGTTTCGGCGAGTCGCCGGCCATCCCGGTCGAGGTGGCCGTGCGCCGACAGGTCGGCGGCGAGGGGGAAGGTCAGTACCGCATCTTCGCCGTGCGCGACCTGCGTGCGCGCCTGGCCCAGGAGCGTCGCATCGCGCATCTGGCCCGCAACGACAGCCTGACGGACCTGCCGAACCGCACGTCGTTCCTGGACAAGTTGGCGCGCCAGGCGGCCCTGGCCGGGGATGACGATCTGTTCGCCCTGTTCGCGATCGACCTGAACCGGTTCAAGGAGGTCAACGACATCTACGGCCACGGCGTAGGCGACCAGTTTCTGGTCCATGTCGCCGATCGGCTGCGCCAGGTGATGCGGCCTGGCGAATTCGTGGCCCGCCTGGGCGGCGACGAATTCGTCGCCATTGCGCCCGTAGCCGAGCGCGAGGAAGCCTTGGCGGTCGCCGAACGTTTCCGCGCCGCCATCGCCACGCCCATGGAGATGGAGCACGCCGAGGTGGCGTCGGGCGCCAGCATCGGCGTCGCCTTCTGGCCGCACGACGCCGAGGAGACCTCGGTCCTGATCAATAACGCCGACCTGGCCATGTATCGGGCCAAGGCGTCCCTGACGGCGGATGTCTGCTTCTATGAAAGCGACATGGATCAGGCGGTGCGCGAACGCCGCCGCATGGTCCTGGCCCTGCGCGAGGCCCTGGACGCCGGGCGGTTCCAGTTGCATTACCAGGTCCAGGCCTCGGTCGAGACCGGGGCGGTGACTGGCTATGAGGCCCTGCTGCGCTGGCCCCAGGCCGATGGAAGCTATATCTCGCCCGACCGTTTCATTCCGCTGGCCGAGGAGACCGGCCTGATTTTGCCGATCGGCGAATGGGTGCTGCGCAACGCCTGCGCCGAGGCCGCCGCCTGGGACGAACCGCACAAGATCGCGGTCAATCTGTCGCCAGTGCAGTTGTCGCACGTCGATCTGCCGCGGCTGGTCCACACCATATTGATCGAGACCGGCCTGTCGCCCAGTCGACTGGAGCTGGAGATCACCGAGACGGCCATGATCAGCGATCTGGAGCGCACCACCCATGTGCTGCGCCAGTTGAAGGCCCTGGGCGTGACCATCGCCATGGACGATTTCGGCACCGGTTATTCGTCGCTGTCGACCCTGCGCGCCTTCCCGTTCGACAAGATCAAACTGGACCGGTCCTTCATGTCGGAGCTGGACGGCAGCCCCCAGGCGCGCGCCATCATCCGCGCCGTCCTGGCCTTGGGCGAAAGCCTGGAGATCCCGGTCCTGGCCGAGGGCGTCGAAACGGTCGGCCAACTGGATTTCCTGCGCGAGCAGGGTTGCGACGAGGTTCAAGGCTATCTGCTGGGCCGTCCCGGCCTGCGCGGACAACAGACGCAAGTCGAGGCGGCGGACGACGGGGACAGTCGCGCGGCCTGAACAGGCCGTTCCCTTCCGGCGCGAAACCGGGCATCCTGTATGCAGGATGCAACCGAAGCCGGAGGGTGGAGCGGTGAAAGGGATCGTCGTGATCGGCCTGGCCGTCGCGCCGCTGCTGGGGGCTTGCGCCCACTGGCCGTGGAGCCGCGCCGAGACCGTTCAGGCGGCCATGCCGGGCCAGTTGGAGCCGCTGCACGCCGCCGCGTTCGGCAACGACAGGGCGGTGTTCTGGGTCACGTCGAACGGGTGCACGGACAAGACCAGCCTGAAACCCATCGTCAGCCGCCAGGGCGGCGAGGCGGTGATCACCCTGCGCCGCCTGTTCGAAGACCGTTGCGACCACCCGTCAGCGGACGGGGTCGAGGTGACCTGGTCGTTCGAGGAACTGGGCCTGAACCCTGGCGACCGGGTCTCGGTCAACAATCCCCTGCAACTGCCCCAGACCTGAGCGGCCGTTCATATTCGGTTCAGGTGCGGACCCGTCTTCTGAACAGGCAAGCTTGACCATAAGGGGAAAAACCATGCTGCGCCTCGTTCTCGCCATCGCCATCGCCGCTCCGCTGCTATCGGGCTGCATCATCATCGCCACCGACAAGCCGACCACGCGCGTCGTGCATCAGGCCCCGGCGGAAGCCCAGTGAGGGGGCTTCGCATCCTGCTGGCGGGGGCGGTTCTGCCGCTCCTGCTGTCGGCTTGCGTCGTTCATGTCGCCGATGACGGACCCCATGTTCTGGAGCGGGCAGCGAGCGTCTCGATCCAGACCGTTCAGTTCGAACCGGTTCGCTCGGCGCGGATCGCCGATGGCCGCCTGTATGTTCGCGTCGAGTCCAACGGTTGCACCGACACGGAGGACTTCGCCGTCCATATCGACGCCTCCGACGACGGCGCGGTCGGCCTGGGCGTCGAGCGCGAAGACCCGGACCTGTGCAAGGCCCTGGTCCCGGACGGCGTCGAGCTGAGCTGGTCGCTACAGGCGTTGGACATCACCGCGCCTGGCCCGTTCCGGCTGCTGAACCCGTTGAGGCTCTGACGCTCATCGACAGGTCCTTCCCCGGCTCACGGGGGAGGATCGTCGATCAGCCTAGCGCTGGAACGCCGGCAGGATATCGGCGGGGATGCGGTGGGGGCGCATGGTCGTGGCGTCCACCAGCACCCATTCCGTTACGCCCTGGGCGCACAGGCACCCCTCGCCGTCTTCGATACGGACATAACGACTGAAACGCGGACCTTGGGGATCGCCGACCCAGGTCCGGGCCTTGACCCCCTTCGCCTCGGGCGGGATGGGGCGGAAATAGTCGATCTCGTGCCGGGTTCCGACCCAGGACCAGCGGCTGCGCGTATCGGCGTCGAACCGGGCGTTCCAGTGGGCCGTGCCCGCATCCTGCAGCCAGCCGACATAGACGACGTTATTGACGTGGCCGTTCTCGTCGATGTGCTCGGGCCGCACGTCCAGCGCCAGCTCGAAGACCTCTCGGTCGAGGCGCGGTTCGAGATGCGGCCGGGCCATCAGGCTTCGCCGAGGGGCACGCCCTTTTCGGCCAACAGAGCTTGAAGCTCGCCCGCGCCGAACATCTCGCGCACGATGTCCGACCCGCCGACGAACTCGCCCTTCACATAGAGCTGAGGGATGGTCGGCCAGTCGGTGAAGCTCTTGATGCCTTCACGCAGGCTCTCGTCCTGCAACACGTCGACGCCGACGAAGGGCGCGCCGACATGGTCCAGGATCTGGACGGCCTGGGCCGAGAAGCCGCAACGCGGCGCATCGGGCGTACCTTTCATGAACAGCACCACCGGATGCTCGGCGACGGTCTGGGCGATGAAGGCGAGTGCGGGGTCGGCGGCGACTTCGGTCACGGGGGAACCTCTTGGAAGACTGCTCGTCAGCTAGGCGCCCGAGGGGGCGCGGTCAAGGCGACGTGCGGTCTCAGGGTGCGGTCTCAAGGTTCGGTCTCAGGCCGCCTTGGCGCTGACCCGGGCCATTTCGATCTGGGCGGCCAGGCCGGGCGGCATATCGCGCTCGGTGATCTCGGACAGGGCCGTCAGGCGCGCGGCGTCGTCGGCGTGTATCACCACGCTGGAAATGGACGGCTCGGTCAGGGCGTACCCCAGGCAGATGCTCTCGGCGTCCCAATGGGGCGTCTGGTGCAGGAAGGCGAAGGTGCCGGCGGTCGCCAGCGGGCCTTCCTTCTTCTTGCCGCCGAAACCGAACCAGCCGCGCTTCTGCTCCTGATCGGAGGCGGCGGCCTTCTTGGCCGTGTTCAGGCTGTCGGGGAAATAGTCGTAGGCGAAGATCGCCATATCCTGTTCGCGCGCCGTGCGGATGCGGTTGCGCACGCGCCAGTCCGAGTTGACGTGATAGGGCGTGGCCAGCACGTCGAAGGCGCCGGTCGAGACATAGGCGTCCATCACCTCGCCGTCACCCGCGACGCCCAGCAGTCGGACCCGACCGGTCGACCGCAGGGCCTTCAAGGCGTTCAGCGACGCCTGAGGCAGTTCGTCCTCGGCAGGCTCTTCCAGCAGGGCCAGGTCGATCCAGCCCAGGCCCGAGACGTGCAGCGCCCGGTCGATGGCGCCGGTCATGCCTTCGGCGGTGAAGTCGCGCTCATGACCGCGGCGGCCGTCGCCTCGGCCCATGGCCAGGCTGACGCAGACCAGTTTGCGCTCGATGTGCGACAGGGCCTGGCCGACGACCTCGGCCAGCACCGGATCGGCCGTCTCTAGCCGATAGGCGTTGATGCCCGCCTCAAGCGCCGAATAGATCAGCTCCTTGACCTCGGCGGGGCCGCGCGACAGGGCCTCGAAGCCCAGCGACAGGGTCAGGTTGGAAACGGCGGCGCCGGAGCGTCCGAAGGGGCGGTAACGCATGGCTCAGCCTCCTGTCGGCGCCGAGGTTTCGAGGGCCAAGGCGTGCAGTTCGCCGCCCATTCGGCCCTTCAGGGCGGCATAGACCATCTGGTGCTGTTTCACGCGCGCGACGCCCGCGAAGGCGGTCGAGACGATGCGCGCGCGATAATGGTCGCCGTCGCCGGCCAGATCGACGATCTCGATCTCGGCGTCGGGAAAGGCCTGGACCAGATGGTCACGCAGCATTTCGGCGGACATGGGCATGGGCGAACGACCTGACTCGAGTTCGCCGGGCAGGATCGCCTGTAAACCTTAACGCCAGCCTATGAAAACAGACTGTCGGCGCGGACGATGCGCGTGTCGCCTTGGGCGGTGGTGACGGCGTAGGTGAAGCCGGGCTGGAGGGCGAAGCCGCCCGCGCGGCCATGTCGGTCCAGGGCCAGGAAGGCGACCTGAGATCGGGCGATCTTGTCGCCGCGCAGCCGGGCCAGGCGTTCGATCACCCGACGGCAGGCCGTGGTCGGGTCCAGACCCGCGCGCATCCCTTCGACCACCGAATGCGACCCCACGACGCGGACCACGTCTTCGCCCACGCCGGTGGCGGTGGCGGCGCCGACTTCATTATCGACATACAGACCCGCGCCGATGATGGGGCTGTCGCCGACCCGGCCGCGCATCTTGAAGGCCAGGCCCGAGGTGGTGCAGGCGCCCGCCATATGGCCGTCGGCGCCGATGGCCAGAAGGCCGATGGTGTCGTGATTGCCCGGTCCGCCCGGCGTGGCGCGCCAATCGAGGTTCTCGCGATTGATGCGCGGGGCGTAGTCGGCGGTCTTGAGCCATTCCCGCCAGGCGGCTTCGGCCTGGGGCGTGGGCATGACGGCGGTCTGGAACCCCTGGTCCAGGGCGAAGCGGCGCGCGCCTTCGCCGACCAGCATGGTGTGGGGCGTCTTCTCCATCACCGCGCGGGCGACCGAGACGGCGTGATTGACATCCTCCAGCGCGCAGACCGCGCCGACGTCTCCGGCCCAGGTCATGACGCAGGCGTCCAGCGTGACCTTGCCGTCGCGGTCGGGCCAGCCGCCCAGGCCCACAGAGGTGTTGGTCGGGTCGGCCTCGGCCACGCGCCCGCCCGCCTCGACCATGTCCAGGGCCGAGCCGCCCGCCAGGCGGCGCTCCCAACCCGCCTGATTGGCGATGCGGCCGAAATCCCATGTCGAGACCATGATGATGGGCGCGGCGTCGTCGGCCCGCGCCTCGGTCGGGGCGGCGGCTAGGGCGGCGGTCAGGCCCAAGGCCGTTCTGCGAGACAGGTCGGTCACATCAATCCCAATTGCTTGAAACTGGCCACGCCGTCGCGGCCGACGATCAGATGGTCGTGCACCTCGACGTTCAAGGCGCGGCCCGCCGCGATCACCTGACGGGTCATGTCGATGTCGGCGCGGCTGGGCGTCGGGTCGCCCGAGGGGTGATTGTGCACCAGGATCAGGGCGCTGGACGACAGCTCCAGCGCGCGGCGCACCACCTCGCGCGGATAGACGGGGGCGTGGTCGACCGTGCCCCGGTTTTGAATTTCGTCGAGGATGAGCTGGTTCTTCTTGTCGAGGTACAGGACGCGGAACTGTTCCCTCGGCTCATGCTGCAAGGCGATGCGGACATAGGCCAGCAGGGCCGTCCAGGACGAGATGACCGGCCGTTTCGCCGCCGGTTCCTTGGCCACGCGCTGGGCCGCCGCGAAGATCAATTGCAGGTCCAGGGCCACGGCGCGGGACGCCTTGCCCCGCGCATAACCCATGGATTTCGCGACCAGATCCTCGACCGCCTCATGGGTGGCCGCGCCTATGCTCTCCAGACTGCCGAACCGGGCCAGGAGGTCCTTCGCCAGGGGTTTGGTGTCCTTGTAGGGAATGCTGCGGAACAGCAGCATCTCCAGCAGTTCATAGTCGGGCAGGGCCTCGATGCCGCCCTTGGCCGCGCGCTCGCGCAGGCGGTCGCGGTGGCCGGAATGGCGCGGCTTGGCTTTCGCGGGCGTGTCGGCGGCGTCGGTCACGCCCCAGACGGTAGCGACTGGGGCGCGCCGATCAAGCGGCTCAGTTCGGGCGGAACAGGCACGCCGGACTGACCGAGAAGATCTCGACGCCGGTCTCGGTGACGCCGACCGTGTGTTCGCACTGGGCCGACAAGGACTTGTCGCGGGTCACGGCGGTCCAGCCGTCGGACAGCACCTTCACCGGCGGCTTGCCCAGGTTCACCATCGGCTCGACAGTGAAGAACATACCCGGTTTCAGCACCGCGCCTTCGCCACGGCGGCCGTAATGCAGGACGTTGGGGCTGTCGTGGAAGATCCGGCCGATGCCGTGGCCGCAGAAGTCGCGCACCACCGACATACGTTGGGCCTCGACGTATTTCTGGATGGCGTAGCCGATGTCGCCGAAGGTGTTGCCCGGTTTCACCTGCTCCAAGCCCAGACGCAGGGCCTCATAGGTGACGTCGATCAGCTTTCTGGCGCGCGGATTGATTTCGCCAACCGAATACATCCGGCTGGAATCGCCGTGCCAGCCATCGACGATGACGGTGTGATCGATGTTGACGATGTCGCCGTCCTTGAGCACCCGGTCGCCCGGAATGCCGTGGCAGACGACATGGTTGATCGAGGTGCAGATGGTCTTGGTGTAGCCCTTGTAGCCCAGGCAGGCGGGCAGGCCGCCGTTGTCCAGGGTGAATTCGCGCACCAGATCGTCCAGCTCGCCAGTGGTCACGCCCGGAACGACATGAGGGGCGATCATGTCCAGGGCCTCGGCCACCAGGCGTCCGGCCTTGCGCATACCCTCGAAATCCTCGGCGTCGTGCACGCGGATTTCAGCCGAGCGGATGAAGCTTTCGGTGTCCAGGTCCTGGGTCTCGTACATGGGGGTCTCGGGATCGAAGGGCGATATATAGCACATTGCGCCGAGGACGGACGGAGCGTCCGCCCTCGGTTCGGGATCAAGGTCGGATTCAGGCCTTGGCGTAGCCCTGGCCGCCGTTGGACGGGCGACGACGGCGGCGCTTCAGCTTGTCGACCGGCTTGGGTTCGACGCGCGGGTCGTTGTTGACGGTGCGCGGGCGTTCGCCGGCCATGGGGTCATAGGCGCGGACCGGGGGCGCGGCGCGGGCCGCGTCG
>JAFLCT010000050.1 GCA_017302335.1 Caulobacterales bacterium
GCGCTCGGCGACCTTGCGCAGGCCATCGAGCTCGGCCGCGAGGCGGTCGTTCTCGCTGGCGAGGCGGGCGTGGACCTGCTTCATCTCGCCGAGCTGGCGGCTGCTCTCGGTCAGGCGCAGGGTCAGTTTGGCGCTTGTCGGCCCACCTCCAACAACAACCACCCGGTCGCCGGCGTCCGCCGCCGCCGCCTCGATGACCCGTCGCAGCAGCCGCGAGCGCCCGCCCCGGCCGGCGGCGACGGTGTCGAACCGGGCGGCGAGATCATCGTCGAGCCTGACGCTGAAGTGGGGCAAGGGAGCGGTCTCTGTGTGACATCGCCGGCGCAAAGCCTATCCTGCCCTAGACCGCGATCCCCCTCGCCCCGTAGGTCTCCGGTGCTCCCCGCCCTCCCCTCGGCGACCGCAAAGGCGGACGCTTGCCCGCCGCCCTGAGAGGCGCCCCAGCCGGGCGGAGAAAAAAGCCACGGCCATCCAAGCGGCCGGTTCGCGCCGGACGTCGTGACGGTACGGTCGAGGCTCGCCAGGACCCTCCATGCCCCTTCCGTCCCTCCTCGCCGACCTTGTCGCCACCGCCCGCCACGCCGTCCGCGAAGCCAGCCAGCAACTCGATCCAAGCGCTCCGTTGGGCCGCGCGGCCTGGGCGGTCGCCGAGATCACCAGCAAGGTCGAACCGGACGCGGCGATCGACGCCGCCGCCCGGGCAGTTCACCGCGCACTGGATACGACGCTGACCAAGGCCAATCAGGTCGCGTTCGTCATCAGCGGACTGGCCGACGAACAGGACGACGCGCTGGCCACCATCGCCGCTCTGGACGCGGCGTTGAGACGCGCCAAGCCGAACGCGATCACGGTCGCGCTCGGCCTGGGCTGGTGAGGCGGTCGCGGCTCAGGCCGTCGACGCCTGGTGGAGGAAGGCCACGCCGCGCTGAGCGTGCGCCGCCGCCGAAACGATGAACCGCTTGTCGCCGCGCAGCACCTCGAGCCAGTGGTCGAGATAGGCCGCGTGGTCCTCGCGCGGCTCGAGCGCCAGGCCGAGGTCGGCGCAGAGGAAGGCGGCGCCGAGTTCGGCGACGAGCTCCTCGCGGGCGTAGGCCTGGGTCGAACGGCTGAAGTCGCGGCCGAGACGAGCGGCATGGCCCGTCCAGTGCACGCATTCGTGGCCGAGGGTGGCGTAGTAGCTCTGCGCGTCGCGGAACCGTTCGAACGCCGGCATCTGCACATGGTCCGTCGAGGGGACGTAGAAGGCCGAGCCGCCGCCATGGCGAACGTCTACGCCGACCGTCGCGAACCAGGCCTCGACCTGAGCGATCCGGGCGTCCGGGTTGACGGACGGCGCCGGCTCCGGCGCATGGCCTTCGCCCAGACCTTCGATCTGCTCGACGTTGAAGACGGTGTAGGCCTTCAGGAACGGGATGCGGCGCAGCTGTTCCTCGCCGGCGTCGTCGGTCTCCGCGCGCGCCAGGGTACTGGCGTAGACGACGGTGGCGCCGGTCTCGCCTTTGCGGACATGGGCGCCCAGGGCCAGAGCCTGGCGGAAGGTCATCCAGGTCGCGGCCTGGAAGCCGCGGGCCATGGCCTCGGACCAGAGCAGAAGGACGTTGATGCCGCTGTAAGCCTCGCCGTTGTGGCGGAGCGGCCGGCTGACGCTGGCGGACGATGTCCAGGGCTGGGTCCAGGGGCGAACGCCCGTCTCCAGCTGGGCGATGATCTTGTCGGTGATCCGGCTGTAGAGGTCCGGACGAGCGGGTTCGTTGGGGCGCGACATGGCGGCCTCCGGATGAAAGGGGTTTCGAGGAGGGCGGCGGCGCCTCAGCGCCGCCGCGGCTCGGTCAGCGGGACCAGATCAGGCTGTGTCCGCCGTCGACCTCGACCAGGGAGGCGTAGATCGGAGCGGGGAAGCTGGGATCGTCGAGCTTGACCGACAGGTATTCGCGGTTCTCGCGGGACGTCTTCTTCCAGGCGGCGCCGAACTCGGTCTGGCCGGAGAAGATGCGGAAGTCGGGGGCCTTCTCGTCGGTCTTTTCGTTGGCCCGCAGCTGGGCCGCCTTGACGTTGAGGGTGAGGGTCTTGATCGAACCGCTGTAGCTGCCGTCCGCTTGCTGGGTGAAGGTGCCGATGGTGGCCATGGAAGTCTCTCCTTGCTGATGTCGGGCCACGCCTGCCGCGGCCTCGATGGTGATCGACGGACCGGAGCCCGAACGGCCCGCAGGGCGAGCACCGCGAGACCCCGCAGCGCAGCGGAGGACCGGGAGAGCGGCTTTCTTGCCTCGCGAGGAAGGCCGGCAGGCCGGGGAAGAAAGCCGAGCGACCGGTTGCGGAAGCTGGACGGACTTCGGTCAGATCAGGCCATTGAGAGGCGGCGCAAGGCTGGCCTGTTGCAGAGGAGACGTGTGGTCACCCACGCCTGAACCACGCGGGCCAGTCACGCCGGTCGTAGGGATCATGTCGCCAATGCCGACGCAGCCGTTCCGCCACGAAGGGTTCGTCAAGGCCCCACCGCTCAAGCGTCTTCTGCAACTGCCCCCGCTCGATAAGTTCAAGCCTGGATGCTGGCCGCCGGCAGGTCGCACCCCGGAAGCGCCCAGCGAACCACAGCTCCCCCACGGCGACAGCGCGCGGGATCACGGGCAAGGCGGCCCCCTCGATCGCCTCGGTACTCCCGCAGGGCTCGCAGGCGATGCGCAACAGCAGCCCGTGCCGCCGCGCGGACTGCTCCGTAACGAGGCGCGGCGGAGCCGGCGGCCCAAACAGTCTGTGCATCCTAGAACCAGAGCTTGAGCGCGGCCGGCGAAATCGGTCCCTCAGCCTGATCCGCATTGTCGGTATAGGAGACGGACGCCACTCGATGCCCGCACTGGCATCGAAACCGGTACGACGGCCCCCTCGCCGGCCAGTATCGCGGCGCGCCAAACACCGGACGCGGATCCATCAAGGCCGCATTATCACAGAGCGGACTATCGCACCGCACTACCAAGCGTCTCCCGACCTCGGGAAATACGTCTTCTCGCGGCACACGCCGCATGCCCTGCTCTCTCACGGTCCGCTCCGATCCAGCCAACCGACCCGGTCGCCGGGTTAGGCGGAACACAGCAGGCGACGCAAGAGATTTGTTCTCTTTTTGTTCCTCGCCTGTCGAACCGTTCTATGAGAGGTCATCCGGTGGGTGGGGCGCTTGCGCCGCCTCATTCATCCTGAGGACGGCATAGGCGGCCTTCGCATCATCAAAAGCGGTCTTGTCCCTCCGCAGATGCGGTTCAAGCTGAAGCGATCGGCCAGGATGAATGAGATTTCGCGACTGACGCAGGTTTTGAAGCAGGCCCTCAACGACAAAGACGAAGTCATCGTCTTCCAGGACACCGATCCACCCTGCGCCGTGCGCCACTTGCACGAGACCGTCCAAGGTCCAGTCCGCCGGGTCCGGCTTCTTCGGCCGGCTCTTTGACGGCAGGGCTTGGCGAGCCTGTTCGGCGAGCGCGGGCGCGCGCAGGCACCAGAGCAGCAATCTCCCCTCCGCCGCCGCGCCCCACATCAGGCACCCGGCAAGGTACGCCCCGGCGTTTCCGGCCGCCTCGGCTTCGTGCTCATAGTAGTCGATCAGGGTTGTCAGCGCGGTTTGGCGGTTCTCCTTTTCGAAGACGGACCGCCGTCCCTCCTCGCGCAAGGCGTCGTACCGCGCGGGCTCCCGCTCCCGAAGATCGGCGAGCTCCTCCTCGCCGAACTCGCGCATGGTCTCGATCAGCTTGGCGTTGAGACAGGCGGAATAGGCATCGGACAGGACACGGTAGTCTTCCGGCTCTTCTCCACGAGGCCAGTACTCCTCCCGCGACAGCCCATGCGACTGCGTGATCTGGTCCATCGCGTCACTGATCGGCTGTAGATCCGCGGTGTAGTCGCCCTGAAACCACCGATGATCCGAGACCATCTCCATGCGGCTACCGACTTGCAGAACGTACTCGGCATAGGTGATGCGCCCGCCCTGGCGAAGGGCGCGAACGAGCTCCAGATAATGCCGCGCGGCGTCAGGATCTCCGTGGTGCGCTCGCTCTTGCCCGGCCTGCATCTCCAAGGCCAAATGATGCGCGGCCATCCGACCTAAGGCTCGATCTTTCAGATGGCCAAGGGCGGCGTCCCTCTCCTCCTGGGTCAAGGCGCGAAGCGGCGTCAAGCGACTCCAGAACCGCCGATGATCATCCCCGTCCTCGGTCACGGATCAGCGCCTGCGCGCCGCGGCGCGCTCGCGTTCGACCCGGTCCACCACCGCGACGAAATCTTCCTCGATAAAGCGCTCGACGATCGCGCTGGCGTCAGCCTTCAACCCCATCTTCCGGATCGCCGCCGAGACGATCCGTTCAAGGTCCGTCTTCATGGCGCGCGTCCAGCGGAGCGGCGTTCTCCGCATCTTCATCAGGGCGTCGACGAACGCACCTCTGGTCTCGCCGAGCAGATCGCGCTCCCACATCGCCCGCTCCTTGAAGCCGGCGATCAGGAAAGCCCTGATGTCCGCCGGCATCCACTCGCTGTCGGAGGCGAGAAGCCAGAAGATGTAGTCGAGCTCGTCATAGATGCTTGCACCGTGATTGCTCCCCAAGCCGACCATCCACTTCTCCGCCACCTCTTCGGCGGAGTGACGGCCAAACCCGGGATGTCGGAGCGCGAGCTGACGATCGCACAGGGCGTCTGGAAAACGTCGGTCGGGATCGACGCGCCAGCGCTCTTCGGACTCCTTCAGCAGATCATCGAAATCGTCGGCGAACTCCGCCGAGAATTGAGGGATCAACAGCTGCGGCGCATAGTTGGCGAGATACTGCGGGTAGTCGTGCGCCGCCTCGGTCAGGGCAGGATCGCCGCGCACGAAGGCGAGCACCTCCTCGGGCGGCGTGATCTGGCAAAATTTATGGTGTTCGGCCTGATGCTGCCAATCAAGGTGAAGCGCCGTCCAGGCGATGTTCATGCCTCGCCGGCGCCCTTGGCTGCCAAGGCGCTCCGGTAGTGGAAATCGCCAGGGCACAGACCACATCGACGAGACGGCGTGTTCCTGGGCCTCGACCATATCCAGCCACCACTCGTCTGAAATCGGCGGCGGCGACCAACCGAGGCGGATGAGCTCGTCGCGGGCCACCATCAGCGGGCTCTCCTCCGGACGGATCGTCCGCAGAAGGTCGGCGCACATGCGTTCCATCCCGACCGACGAGCGCGTGGCGACGACGTCCGCCAAGGGCGGCGAATAGGCGACGACATCCGACAGCTCGACATCGTGCCAGATCGGCAGGACCAGTTTGCGCCCCTCGCTCATTTCCCGGGCCACCAGCCCGTTCATCTCCCGCTGGGTCCAGCGCTTCTGGAAGAAGGCGGGACTGACGATGACCACGCCATACCGACAACTCGCCAGACCCCGGTCGATCGCCTCCCGAAGGCTGTCGCCAACCTTCATCGAGAACTCGTCGTACCAGACGTCGAGGTGCCACTCGCGAAGCGCTTCCGCGAGCGGTCGCGCGACCGCGTCCTTGTCCTCGCTGGCGTGGCAGATGAAGACGTCGTGCTGCATCATCCGATCTCATCTCGCTTACGCGGTGGCGGCGAGATGATCCCCGCAGCGATCAGATTTTCGTCCACGAGATCGTATAGGACGCTGGTGATCCGATCGATGCAGCCTTCCGGATCGGCGAGGATCTCCTCGCCGCTGAAGGTCATGACCCGGAAGCCCTGATCGACCAGCGCTTGCTCGACCCGAAGACGACCAGGCAGTCGCTCATTCGGTCTTTTGCTGTCGACGAAGACTGCCAGCCGCCGCGCGTGTTCGTCATGGCGGGTTTCGAAGGCGACGTTCGGATGCAGACCGTTGCCGAGCGCCGGTTTGACCACCATCGTCGTCCGCCACCCTGACGTCGGCAGTCGATCCCAGCTGTCCCTCAATTCGACGTCGTTGTAGCCATCGGTCGCCGTCTCGAGGAATCCAAGGAGGATGGCTTCCGCGAGCGGCAGCGACGCTGTATCGTTCAGCCAATTCTCGAACTTGGTCTGCGCCCGATCCGAAGCAACCTCGTGCAAGCGATCACGGACAGAGCTCTCGACGCTCTCCCGGTCAGGGTAGCGCGGGTCTATGGTGATTGGCGACCAAGGCCGAACATCGAACCGGAGCGCGGCCAACGCCAAGCGCAGCATTGCGGGAGGTTGGCGTCGCCCCGCTTCCCAATCCTCTATGGATCGACGGGACCCGCCGAGTTTCTCGGCCAGCTCGGCCTGGGTGAGATCTAGGCTCTGGCGAAAGGTCCGGAGTTCATCCGGCTGCAGATCGAGAAGTTCGGACATACGAAACGATACCACGCAATGCGTGGTCGTAAAGTCAAAATCCACGCATCGCGTGGATGGGGTCAAATCATGACGCGGGAGCGGCTGGTGCAGCTGCTTCCGGTTCAGGGGCGGATGTCATCTCGCTCAGAGCCGTCGGCAAGAACCACTCCCTGCAAATGTCCTCGTAGGTCTTCGGCAGGAGAGAAAGACACCGCCAGAGCTCCAGGATATTCAGGCGCCGGAAGTATTCAGCCTCCTCAGGGCTTTCGGCTGGCGTCGCCTCGCCGTTGGGTCCCTTAAACAAAACCACGCCGTCCTCGGCATCGTACTTCCTGAGCGCGTCGGCCCACCAGGCGATGGGTTGCCACATCTCGACATCATCCCAGAAGTCGTAGGGCAGAATTCGCCGCAGGAAGTACCGCGCCATGGCGTCGAAGCCATCGGTCTCGAACGCGTAACCCAGTTCCGAGAACTGGAACGTGAAGCGCTGAAACGCGGCCATCAGCTTGGGCCGTTTTGCGTACCAGCGCAGAGCGATCTGGCCTGCATCCGATCCGATCTCGTTGCGGACCGGCACATGGATCGTGCGGGTCGCCTTGACGCGGTAGTCCTCGTGTCTTGGGATCAGGATCTTGTCGATATAGTCGTTCACACAGACGAATGAGCATCGATCGTTGGCGAGATCAGCGATCACCAGCAACACCGGCACGCCGATTCCCATGCGTTCGATCGTCACCAGCTCGGGCGTTTCCAGCGGGAACCGATAGGTATCCACCTCGCCGACCAGATCGTCTCGGCGAAGCACCTCCATGGCCTTTTCGACATTGCTCCGGGCGAAGAGCTGCAAAGGCGCGATTTGAGGGTCGGCGATGGTCTTCAACTGGATGAAAACATGCTCGCCCAGGGTTTCGTACCTCATACGCCCTTGGTCATCGGGCTTGCCCTCGCTGAAGAGCTCAAGAACGAAGTCCAGTCCGTAGTCTGGGGGATATTCCCTCAGCACCCAGTGGCGCGGCAGCTTTCGGCGCAACAGCGCTTGGCCCTCCCGATCGATCAGGTGCTGATCGACCTGCTGCTTGGCCCGGCTCATTCCGAAGCTTCGGCGCGTTCGCGGAGCGTCAGCAATCGCTCTTCGCAAACCGTCTTGGTCAGGCCGCGCAACACCGCCACTCGCTCCGTCAGCCAGGCGAGTTCCTCGTCGCTGATCTTGTAGTGTTTGGAGTAGCGCGCCTTCACATAGGCTTCGCGCAACAGCTCGAAGCAGCGGCGTTCGAACTTGGTTTCGCGCGGCCAAGCCTCGGCCAGACGGGTATCAATCGCCTCGGCCTTCTTCCGCAGGAAGGCGAGGTTGTGGGCCTTACCGCTGTACAGCGTGACCACCAATAGAATGCAGTGGTAGAGGTGCTCACTAGCTTGATGGAGACTGAACGCAGCGAGCTTGTTGTTTTCACGTTCGGCGTAGAACTGAGCGCCAGCTTGAAATTCCTTGGAGCTCCCCATCCACTCCGTGAAAAAATCCTCCGCCTCCGCAAGCGCCACTTGGGCCTTGAGATCGGCCGGCTTGTGCAGCTTGGCGCCGGGCGTGTCTAACAGGACGATCCCCTCGCGCAGGATGTCCGCGAAGAAGTAACGCCCGCGATCGAGCTGTTCATTCACGTCGTCGAGGCTGTGAACGATGATGCTGACAGGCGTCCGGATTTCGCCCTCGCCCGGCATCGTGCGGTTCTCGGCGTCGTGCCAGAACTCGCCGTCGGTCAGGTCTTCATGATCGACGACGACCAGCAGGTCGAAGTCCGAGAAATATCGCCCGACCGGATCGTGGACCCAGTCGCCGCGCGCGTACGATCCGTACAGGATGATCTTGAGGATCTTGCCGTTCTTCAGCCGCGCGGCGCGGCGCGTCGAGATCGCCTCCTCGAACGCGGCCTTGATCACATCGACGACGTGACGGAGTTCCGACTGCTTGCGCAGCGGCAGATGATCGAGGCTCTTCTTCACCGGAGGAGTCTCCCCGATGAAAGACGCACCGGCAAGGCTCGATTAGTCTTCCTGCACATCTGCGTCAGCTTCTGCGTCGCCTTCGATGAAAACGGCGGTGCGGGAGAAGTACGGCGGCGGATCGTTCGGCAGGCCCGACATGATCCTGCCGTCCGGTTCGAGAAACTCATGCGTGGCCCCGGGAAGCAGGTCGGGATCGAGCGGGATTATGGCATGAGGATTGTGCAACACGACCATGCCCTCGACCCAGGTTTCCGCGTATCCTTCCGCGTGGACCTGATCAACGAAAGGCCGCGGTCGAGGGTCTGCGTCGCCGTCATGGCGACGAACACCTTGGCGAACCATCCGGACGCGGCGGTCACCGAAACCGGCGATGAAGCCGAGGCGGTTGAACTTCACCAGTGTGCCTTGCGGATTTACGATGATGGCGCTGACATTCTCCCCGTCGGGCAGCCGGAAAAAGCCACTCTGCTCCACCATGTCGCCGCGCCGATGCTCGGCGATCCATTCGATCTGTCTGGCACCGTCCCGTATCGAGTGGCGGACACCGAACGCATACTCGGTCATGGCCGGAACGATCATGGTCATGGCGCCCGGCGCGTGGAAATCTTGGACCGCGATCGCAAACGGCACGCCTTCCATCCCGGCAGCCTTCCAATAGGGGTCGGCCTTGCGGAGTTTCTTCTTCAGCGTCCGGGCGAGCTTAATCGGCACGTAATTTTCAAGATAGTCTTGGAGCGTATCTGCGGTCGGAGCCGGCGGGACGGCTACTCCCTGCGGCGGGTTCGCCGTCGTCGCCTCCACGCCCAAAGCACCACGCAAACTGGCCATGACAAAGTCCGGCGCGACACCGTCCCCCGTCTGGACGAATCCCAGCTCGGTGAACACAGCGAACAGATAGAGCTCCCATAGACGGGCGTCGAACGCGACCGTCTGGAACTGCTGGACGAAGTTGCCGTCCACATCCTTGTGATGGCGCATCATGGCTGCGATCAGCTCTCGAGCCGGTGAATGGCGCGGGTCGTTGGCGAGCACTTTGAACGTCGGGTGTTGATCCTGTTCCGGCGTGACCGGTGCGAAGAAATCGATGGGTGCAGGCGGTTCGGACGGCTCCTCGCCCTCCCCGTCCCATCCCTGATGCATGTCCTCGTCCGGCCCGGCCTGCCACCGCTCCATGGCGGCAAAAAGCCCTTCGCGAGCCTCATCGGCGGAAGAAAGGCTGGAGTCGACATCGATCATCCGAAACTGGGCACGCTCGTCTCGCCCCAAAGCGATCCAGGCGAAGTCGCGATCAAACCGATCCCAAGTCAACACGCCCAAGACACGCCCGTCGTCAGCCTCAAACCAGGCGAACTCCTGAACAATCCTGACCAGTCGGGGATCGCGGGTATAGCCCGCCAAGGCGTTGAACCGCCGCTCCTCAATCTCTTGAACTCCCACTTCGCCCCTCCACCGGCGTCCGACCATCACATCGAACACCCTCTCCGTGAGAGACAAGCTTGGCGGGATCAAGCAGGAAAGTCCGGCACGCATCAGTTGCAGGCCCAAGACGCCGTCTACGACGACGTCGGCGTCTCGCCTGCACCGTCCGGCGCTTTCGGTTCGGCCCCAGCCGGCCGGACCGCAAATTGGGTGAAGACCTCGGCTTTCGCACCGCAGCCGGCGCAGGTGACGATCTTGCCCTCGCTGAGTTCGTGCGCCTCAAATTGGCACGTCTCTCCACAGCTCAGGCAGGGGAAGGAATAGCCGTCCGGGACGAAACCGTAGGCTGGATCGCCTTCGAGTTCCTTGTAGATCCAGTGCCGACCGCATCCGCCGCAGATGACTTGGTCGTCGTGCGACAACACCGAGCTGCGGCGCTTGATGTGAAAACCGCAAACGCACTCGAAGGAGATGAATTCGCCCATATTCACTGCGAACAGGGAGGTCGCGAGAATCCGGTCCAGCTCATCCGCGATTTCAGCGGCCTTCAGACGGGCGTCGGCCTCGGTGGCTTTTCCGTTTTCGGTCTGGCGGATGGTCGGTTCGTGAAGGAAGCTGCCTAATGCGTTGTGCGCCTTGTTGCCCCACTTCTGGGTGAACCGCCTGTCCTCGCCCAAAAACTGCATGTCGTCAGACGGCACGCCCGGAGTCTTTTCGATCCCGATGAACACCGTCGCCGTCTGATCGGCGTGAGGGTCCGCAGCCAGGAGCTCGTCCATCACTTTCTTGGGCGTCCACTGCGCCATGACGCTGTTGGGGGTCTCGGCCAGATAGGCTTGGAGGTTCTGATACGTCAGCGCCTCGATTGCCATGCGAAGCGCCAAGCACGCCTGACGGGCGGCAGCCTCCCCCGCTTCGACGAGCCGCGCGCGAGCCTCGGCGACGTGTTTCCGCGCCCTGTCACGGTAGTTGATCTTGGCCATGCGACGCCTTTTACATCTAGCCCGGTTCAGCCAATCAGACTTGGAGTCAGATATGGTGTTCAGTTCCACGCCCGACTTGCCCTCGTTTAATCCTACCGACAAAGCGGCCTAGTTTTCGTCAGCGCGGTCTCGAGGCCATCGATCCCGTGCGTTGACCTCGGCGAACCGGCCTCCCTCCGCGATCAGCCACGCGAGGTGACCGGGACGCTGGCCTGCCTCGATATGGTCTTCCCAGACCGCCTCCAGCTGCCAGAGATCGATATCCGCCTCGCGGTTCGAACGCAGAAGCCGCCGGCGGTCGTAGAACAGGTCCAGGCATCGCCGACGGTGATGGTCGTAATCCTCGATCGCCGCCATAACTTCGAAGTTGTCCCTCGCGCGCTGCGCGGCGGCCTGGCGGTCGTATTGCGGGCGCTCGTGCGGGGTGACGGAAACCAGCAAGTCCCGGACATCGGCGACGCTGAGGCAGTCATCGGTCAGGTTCTGGCCGGTCTGTTTGGCGTCCGTGATGATCAGACGGCAGTCCTTGCAGATCCAGACCGTCTCGTGGTCGCGGAAGGTCAGACCGTGCTCATACCAGCCGTTCCGGCGCCATAAGGCGTCGGGATCGGCCTCAACTAGGAAGACACGTCGCCGGTGAGCGCCGGCCGTCCAGAGGCCGCTTTTTGGCGCTTTGCGGAGCATCTCGAAGCGGGATCGGTCACAGGCCGCGCACTGCCAGTCCTCGGCCGGTGCATGCCAGAAATCCCGCTCATGCTGGCCGGCGGTGAACCGGGCCAGATCATCCAGCGTCGGAACCGAAACGGCTTTCTTCGGCGGCTTTTTCACCGACGACGCAAAGCCGTCGCGCTGGATCGAGCGTTTCTCGACCGCGCCTGCCAGCCATTCGACCTGCATCCTGGGATGCCCGGCCGCGCTGAGAACGTCGGTTAGGAGCGTGGCCTTGTGGTGCGGCGTGTATCCGGATCCCTCTCGGCTATGTCGACCCTCGGCGACACGCCGCGCCATGACTTCCATGAAGGACAGCCGATCGCGCACATCGTCCGCGACCTCAAGCCAGACGGCCCGCGCGGCTTCGAGGTCGACCTCATGGGACCGGTTCGGCGCGACCCGAATGAATCTGGCGATCTCCGACGGCGCGAAACTGAACTCGGGGTGGACTACGCCCGCCAGCGCAGACTTGGCCGCCCCGTCGGCGGCGTTGCAGTCGCTGCAGACCAAGGTCTGGTGGAACCGCTCGCCTAGCGCCATGCAAACCTGAATGGCGCTGTGAAGCGCATCCTGGCGCGCCCGATCAGGTTGCTTCTGCTGGCCGCGCCATAGGATGCGCGCGCCCTCATCGGCGAGATGGTCGTGGTGCCGGTCGAGTTGGCACAGCACGACGCCCGCCGGCGTCAGCCGGGCGATCTCGGGTTTGTAGCGTCGGCAGACCGGGCAGCACCAATCGGTCGGGACGCCAGCCCAGTTTCCGTTCAGTTCGAGCCGCTGAACTCCCAAGGCCTTTTGAATGGCCTTGGTCTGCTGACTCCACCGGCCGTCGAACGACGGAAGAAACCGTTCGACCGTCGGATCGTCAGCGAAGTCGAAGTCGGGCAGTTCGAGCGGCTGCATCCCCGGCCTCAGAACAGTTCGACTTCATCCGGACGGGCGTCGCGTTCCTCAACGATCAGAACCACGTAGTCGTCCAGCCCGCGAGCCTTGAAGTAGCGATCAGTCACTTCCCAGAGCGTGCCGGAATCGCCGACCTTCGACGCGACGATGTGGTCGCCCTTCACGGGACACACGCCCGCGCATTCGCTCAGGTCGATGTCATGCTGAAGGTCTTCCAGACGCCCTCCGGCGCCGCGAGCGTATAGACGGGCAATCGGCATCAGCTTGTCTCCGGTTAGAGGCGCGGCCGCACTGTTGCTGGCGCCTGCGTCATTTTCGGTCGTATCCTCATGGCGACTTTGACGGCGCTCACCTCCAGACCCCTTCCGGAGACAGCGAAATCGCGCGGCGGTTGGCGATGTCCGCGACGAACCACTCCCATTCGTCGCGCCCTACGCGCGCGGCGCAGTAACCGGCGGCCATGGCGCTGAACGCCCTGAGAACGGTGCGGAGATCATCGACGAAGCCTTCCACCGACTTCGGGACCGACTTGCCGTAGGCGAGGAAAATCGCATCGCGATAGTTGGCCTTGCCACGGTATCGCGAGGCCTGATGCAGGAAGCAGACGCTCCGTTTCCCCAGCGCCTCGTCCCGGAGCTCGCGCGCGGCCTTGGTGCGAAAATTATCGACCCCGAGATCGCGAAAGGCGGGTGATCCCCGGACGGCCTGTTCGACGTTCCACTGCTCCCAGCCCGCCGTGCCTGAAAGGTATTCCGCGATACAGCCCCACGCCTCGTCGACCGAGCCGGGCTGGAGCGTCAGCGGATGTTTGCCGCGACCGCGCGGCACGCGAAGCGCCTCCTCGACATCCGCTGAGCAAAGGCGCCCGACGCGATCCACGAACGGCGGCAGCACCAGGCTAGGAACGGCGAACTGCCGATCCCACTGTCGGGCGGTACTGGCGTGGGTCTCGGGAAACGATCCATCGGCCGCCGCGATCATCGCCGAGGACGCGCCGTAGACGCCGTAGTACCAGGCCACGATGCCGACCCGGCTTACGTCGGCCTTGTTCGGGGCGAGCGACAGGGCATCCAGGGCTGCGATGTGGTGCAGCGACAGCAGCAGCTGCTCGTAGATCGAGTTGAGCTGTCGATCGGGAAGAGGCTTCCGCTGGACCTTTTGATAAAAGGCCCGGGCCGTTTGAAACGAGACGGCGTGCGCCTCGCAGAGGATCGCCAGCCCGCGCATCCAGTGCAACGTCGACGGCAAGGCGTAGACGGCGTTGGCGATGTCGCGTGGCGACTCCGTCAGGGTGCCGTGAGCCTGCATCCGTGCGTACAGCGAACCTGTGGGCATTTCTCGTTCCGGTATGGCGACGGTTTTGATCCTAGACCGCTTCGCGCTAAGAACAATATGCGAACACCTGACAGGACGAGACGATGATGGAAGTGATGCGCGACCTTGAGGTCCGCGGAACGCGCGCGGAGATCGATGCGCTCGTCGATCATATGACGTGCGCCGCCGAAGCGCCGTGGGCGCGCTCGGCGGAGGGCGAGGCGAACATCGGCGACGAGAGCTACCGCGTCTTCTCGCGAGAAGCCGACGGTTCGCTGCCGGCGCTGGGGGTCGCCCTGCATCTGGAGCCGGAGGGCATTCAGATCGTGAACATCGTTCCCCGCGACGTCGGCAACCTGGGTACGACCATCTACAATGCGGCCCTTCAGGAATTCCTCGAGCAGCTGATTCAGCCGGCGGCAGCGGCGCTCTCGTTGTCGGTCGTCACTTCGCTGCCCCGCACCTCGCTCGCGGCGGAGGTCGGCCCCGAGATCGCGCGGCTGCTCGTGCAGTTCTCGGGTGCGGCCAATCAGTCGTCAGGGTCATCGCATCCTGCGGATTTCAGACGCTGGGCGACCTTCCTCGCCACCGTGCACCGGAGCGGCAAGCGTCTCGATACCGATCTGCTCTATGCGACCCTGCGAGAGCAGGGATGGCCGAAGGAGAAGGCCAGCGATCTCGTTAGCGAGTTCGAGTTCGCTCGCGAGTTGCTCAAGGTCGCTGATGATGTGAGCTGACGCTCAACAAAAAAGCCGCGCGCCCCCAAAGGGCGCGCGGCGAGTTTTTGGTCCCGGACAGCGCTATTCGGCGGCGAACGAATAGGCGTCGTCATCGCGGGGCGTTTCGGCGCCCGGCTCGTCCGGCTCCGCCGCGTCCGACACCGTCCGCAGCGGGACGGGCAACCATCCCTTGCCCTCCACCAGCCGTTCGGCGGCCTCGGCCATGTCCGCCTTCTTGAACCCGGCGATCCGCGCAGCCTCTTGGGCGCCCGCCGCCTCCGTCACGGCTTCCAACACCTTGGGTTTGGCGACGCGGCTGAAGTAGCTGGCCGCCGTCGCCGACCACGTTCCGGTCATGTCCAGTCCGACCGCCGTCGCCAGCGTCTCGGCCTGCGCCAAGGCCCCGGGCCTGCGGTCGTGCGGATCGCGCACGGCGTAGAGGCCGACCCCCGCGCAGCAGGCCATCAGGTCCAGTTGGTCCGACGGCGCCAGACCGGCCACCACGCCCCAGAGGTCTTCCGGACGCTCGGGAAGACGCGCGCCCCACGCCTCGCACCGGTCGCGGACCCGCCGACCGGCGGGACCGTCGTCCACCCCCGGCGCCAACCGCTCCAGACCGGTCGCGGCCAGCCGGAGCTGCAACGGCGTCCAGACGGCGTAGCCCGGATAGAAGACCTGCAGGACGAGGGCGTGGACCACGGTCGCCAGCGCCGCGTTCACATCGGCCTGCACCGCATCCCGCAACCCCATGGTCTTGTGCGCCGTCAGGTCGATCAGCAGACGATCTGACAGTGCCGAAGGCGTCTCGCCTTCGGGCGCGTCCGCGCCTGACTGCGCTGCACTGTCCGCACCATCGTCCGCCTCCTCTTCACCCGGCCACGGCGACGGCGGATCGGCGGGCACGTCCTCGGCCCGGACCAGACCGCGCTCGAAGCGGGCGAGGCCGTCGTGACCGAGCATCACCATGACCCCGGCGCGCGCCCTGGCCTCCGGCGCATAGGCGAAGTCCGGGCCGAAGGCCTGCAAGGCCTTGTCGATCTCCTCCAGCCGCGCGTCCGCCTCGGGCGACAGGCCGTCGTCGCCCGCCTCCGAAACGATGCCGTCGTACTCCTCCGACAGGGCCGCGATCTCGGCGGCGTCCGCCTCCGACCGCTCGACGGCGACCGGATAGACCCGACCGAACGCAGACAGGTCGGGATACTCCAGACCCGCCTCGGCCCATTTCCAGCCCTCGCGCTCGCGCGCCTCGTCGGCCAGACCGGTCAGCTTCTCGCCGACCAGCCGGTCCAGCAGGACCACGTCCTCCAGCCAGCCCCCGCCGTCCTCGGTAAACAAATCCCGGAGGATTCCGCCGCCCGCTTCGACGTAGGCCTCGACGCCGACGAAGCGGACGCGCCGGTCGCCCACCGCCACCTTGGCCTCGGTCATGGCCCGGCGAATGGCGTGGACGGGACGATACTCGCCCAACTGCTCGAACACCTGCCGCTGCCGGTCCTGATCCGCGCTGACGCAGAAGGCCATCAGTTGGTCGAGCGCCAGCGACCCGGCCCGATAGGCCGCCATCAGTTCCGGCGCCGCCGATCCCAGCCGCAGCCGTTGACGCACGATCTGGGCCGACACGCCGAACCGAGCGCCGATCTCCTCGGCGCCGTAGCCCTTCTCCTCGGCGAGCCGCCGGAAGGCTTCGAACTGGTCGGCGGGGTGCATGGCCTCGCGGGTGATGTTCTCGTCGAGGCTGATCTCGTGGGCGTCGTTCTCGACATCCACAATCACGCGCACCGGATGGGTGCGCTTGATCGCCTTGCGCTTGGCCAGCAGCCGAAGCCCCTGACGGCGTCCTTCGCCGATGGTGACGAGGTAGTTTCCGGTCGGAACGCCCTCCCCGTCCCGCTCGATCTCGACCACGGGCGGTTGCAACACCCCTTTGGCCTTGATGGAGGCCGCGAAGGCCTCGACGGTCGCCGGGCTGTGCGGAGTCTTCCTCGCATTCTTCGGCGAGGCCTTGAGCCGGTTCAGCGGCACGATCACCTCCGCGCCGTGCTGCGGCGCGGTCGCTTCGGTCGGGGCGGTTTGGGTGGATTGAGCAGTCATGTCTGCCTCCTTTGGGCAAGGGTTGCAGGCACGCGAACTGCGCGCCTGAAACCCTGCCCGTCGGCGAGACCGGGGTAGCAAGGGCCAGGGCGGACCGGCCGGAGGGGGATCGCCCGACCTGCACAAGCCTGACCCTGGTGATTGTCATGACGCCCCTCGCTAGCGCGGAAGGTCGGGGAGACCGGCCGGTCCGGCGGCGAAGCCGCTTCACCCTGGCCCACGCGAGGGCGGAGCCCTTAGCCCTTCTTGTCGGCGGCGTCGCCGGCGCGCCTCCGGGTCGGAGCATCGCGCCAAGGCGATCCGGCCGGCCTCGAGCGCCCGGCCGACGAAGCCCTTCAGAGACGCCGGCGGCGTCAGTTCTGGATCAGCCGGAGCAGAGTTCCATCGGGATCGATCAGGGCGCCCATCCGACCGCCCCAGTCCTCGACCTTCGGCGCGTGCAGACGTGGCTGGCCCCAGCAGGTTTCGGCAAGGCCCGTCGCCTTGCAGGCGTCGTAGAAGGCGTCGAGGTCGTCGAGACGCAGGCAGCAGCTGAAGGCGCTGGTCAGCGGATCCAGTTCGGGGTGGAGAAAGAATTCGAGCGTCAGGTCGCCCCGCGTGAGGATCATCCAGCCGTCGTCGCGCCAGCCCTGGACGAAGCCGAGGGCGACATAGAAGCGCGAGGTCGCCTCGAAGTCGCGTGACGGAAGATTGGGCGTGGCGTGATCGGTCATGGCGCCAGATTAGCCGCAGCAGCTCTTGCCATCCATCTGGATCGGCGGGCATGGCACGTCGGCGTAGGAGCAGAAGACGCAGCAGTCGCCGGGGTTGGGCTTGAGGGTCCGGCCGCAGCCCAGGCAGTCGTAGAAATACAGGCAGGCGTCGGTGGGCATGGTCTCGGTCGCTGCGTGACCGCAATGCGGACAGACCAGGGTTGACCGCAGCTGGATCTCCGTCGTCATCGGGCGGCCGCCAGACGCGGCAGGACCCACGGCTCGATGAACGGCTGCCAGGCCAGCGATAGCAGGACCAGGACCGTGGCGACGGTCAACAACCAGAAGGCCAGGCGCGACGGACGACGGCAGGACGCATCGCGGCTGCAAAGGCGACGCCGGCGCCAGTGCAGCGCCCAGCCCGCCAGCAGGGCCAGGATCGCCGCGACCGTCAGCCCATCGCGCATCCCCGCGATCAGCGCGGCCCCGGCGAAAGAGACCCCGGCCAGCGAGAGCGCGAGCGGGAGAACGCAACAGGCGGCCCAGGCGAACAGGGAGGCGGCCGCGCCGGCCGCGGCGGACGCACTGACCGCCACCTCCGGAAGGGCGCCTTTTCGGGTTTGGGGCGGGTTCACGGCTTTCCCTCGATCCATCGATCGCTAGGATGCGACCCGTAGCGACTACGGGATCAAGCGGAAATGTCGGCGCGGATTTTGACGATCGGAAAACTGGCGGCGGGCGCCGGCGTGAACCTGGAGACGGTGCGCTACTACGAGGGCATCGGCCTGATGCCCAAGCCGGCCCGCACCGCCGGCGGCCACCGCAGCTATGACCCCGACCACCTTGAACGACTGCGGTTCATCCGCCGCGCGCGGGAGCTGGGGTTCGGCATCGACGCCATCCGCAAGCTCATCGCGCTCAGCGAGCCCGGCCTGCAATCCTGCGCCCAGGTCCGGGATCTGGCGACCGAGCATGTCGCGGGCATCGACGCCAAGATCGCCGACCTTCAAAGGCTGCGGGCGGTGCTCCGGCAGGCGGTCGTCGCCTGCGAGGACGGCCGGCAGGTCTGTTGCCCGGTCATCGCCGAACTCGGCTCGTCGGGTCCGGAGACCGCCGTGGGCGTTGCAGGCGGAGCTGTCGCGCATGACCGCCGAATGCGCCGGGGGCCGCGTGTCGGCCTGCAAGGTCATCGAGGTCCTGCATGATCCCGCCCCGCGCCTCGAAGCTCCGGTCTAGGGCGCACATTCGCCGCGACACCCCGTCCCGCGAATGATAATGCGAGCCGTTCACAGTCGGGCTCGTCATGCGTCATCTCCTTCGGTTGTTCTTCCTGGTCCTCGCGCTGGGGGTCTCGGCGCAGGCCCATGCCCAGGCGCCGGCCGCCTCAGAGGCGCAGGTCGCCTGGCGCCTGCTGGACTATGTGGCGGTCGACTACGCGGGCGCGGTCTCGGATGGGAAGGTGATCAGCGTCGCCGAATACGGCGAGATGATCGAGTTCGCCGGGCAGATCCGCACCCGTATCGACGCCCTGCCCGCGACCGCGGCCAAGGCCGATCTGAGCCGCAGCGCCGCCGCGCTTGAGACCAGCATCCGCGACAAGGCCGCGCCGGAGACGGTCGGCGCCCAGGCCAAGACCCTGGCCGCGGCCTTGCTCGCCGCCTATCCGAGCCCGCTGGCGCCGTCCTTTCCGCCCGACCTCGCCAAGGGCCAGGCCCTCTACCAGGAGCAGTGCGCCGTCTGCCACGGCGTCACCGGTCGCGCCGACGGCGAGGGAGCCCAAGGCCTCGACCCCGCCCCGATCGCCTTCGCCGACGTCGAGCGCGCCCGTCAGCGCAGCGTGTTCGGCCTCTATCAGGTGATCGACCAGGGCCTCGACGGCACGGCGATGGCCAGCTTCGCGCACCTTCCGGCCGAGGACCGC
>JAFLCT010000051.1 GCA_017302335.1 Caulobacterales bacterium
CAACCGCGGCCTTGGCCGCCAGCGCAGCGGCTTGGTCGTTCAGGTCAAACTTGGTCAGCTTCTTGCCGGCGTGGGTGACGAGTCTGGCCAGAAACGGTGGGGCTTCGGCGGTGACGTCGGCCTCGACGGTCCAATATTCCTGGGGACGGAACTTCTCGATCTCGATCTCGCGATCGACGATCAGGCGCAGAGCGACCGACTGAACCCGCCCTGCCGACCGCGCGCCAGGTAGCTTGCGCCAGAGCACGGGCGAAAGATTGAAGCCCACCAGATAATCCAGTGCCCGCCGCGCCAGATAGGCATCGACCAACTCCATGTCGATCTGGCGAGGATTAGCCATCGCCTCCGTCACGGACGAGCGCGTGATGGCGTTGAAGGTGACCCGCTCGACCGCCTTGTCCTTCAGGACGCGCTTCTTCGTCAGGGCTTCCAGGATATGCCAGCTGATCGCCTCGCCCTCACGATCCGGGTCGGTGGCCAGGATCAGTCTATCCGCCTCCTTCACCGCCGCCGCGATATCCGACAGGCGCTTGGCAGATTTTGGATCGACTTCCCATTCCATGGTGAAGTCGTCGTCTGGACGCACCGATCCATCCTTGGGCGGCAGGTCGCGGACGTGACCATAAGAGGCCAGGACCGTGTAGTCCGAGCCCAGATATTTATTGATGGTCTTGGCCTTGGCCGGGCTCTCGACGACGACGACGTTCATGCGGAGGTGCTGCGCCCCTGAAAAAGGAGCGGGAAAGTGGGGTTGGCCTTCTGGCTTGTCAACAAAGCCGTTCTGCGGCGATCGCGCAGGATGGACTTGCGGCTTGCTACCTTCGTTATGCGAGTATATGTAATCAGCAACTTTAACGCGCGTTTAGCGATGCTGATGCCCAACGAACGCCGCCCGTCCCTCGACCCTGCGGCTGTGCGCGATTTCATCGCCAGCACGGCTGATGAGCTCGCCCAGCTGGCTCGGGAGACCGGCGACCGCCGCTTGGCGCTGTTGCTCGACACGGCGGCTTCGTTCGCCGAAACGCCCGAGATCACAGCGCCGGCCAACCTCGGCTAGGACCTGACTACGCTCCCGTCGTCGGCCAACACTACCTGACCGCAAAGGGTCAGTTCGAGCAGCGCCCCCATAACCTGGCCCGCCGGCGCTCCGACAGCCCGGATCAGATCGTCGCGCGAGGTCGGCGTCGGGCCAAGCAGGGCCAGGATGCGTTCGGACAGGTCGGCAGCGGGTGGCGCGTCCCGCTCGGCGCAATAGGTCGGTGCTGGCTCAAATAATCCGTGAGGCCGCTCGAGCGCCCGAAGCACATCGTCCAGTCCCGCACACAGCGCCGCCCCCTGACGAATGAGGTCGTTCGTTCCGGCGCAGCGGGGATCCAGCGGAGACCCCGGCACCGCCAGCACCTCCCGACCCTGTTCTGCCGCAAGCCGGGCCGTAATCAGGGACCCGGAACGCATCTCGGCTTCCACGACCACGACCGCCCGCGACAATCCCGATATGATGCGGTTGCGGCGAGGAAAATCCCGGGCCTGAGCCCGGTGCCCGACAGGGCTTTCGGAAACCACACAGCCCTCGGCGACCATGCGCGCGTACAAGTCAGCGTTCTGGGGCGGGTAGATGTCGTCGACGCCACCGCCCAGGACCGCCACGGTCCCCGTCGACAAGGCACCTATGTGCGCCGCCGCGTCGATGCCTCTCGCCAAGCCTGACGCCACCACAAATCCGGCCCTCCCGACCTCGACGGCGAGTCCTTGAGCGAACTTCTGGCCGGCGGCCGAGGCCACGCGCGCGCCGACCAGAGCCACCGTGTCACGCCTCAAAAGTTCGGCGTCACCAGCGACCCAAAGCACTGGGGCCGGTGCCTCCAGGGTTGCGAGAGATCTGGGATAATCGGCGTCGCCGAGGACGAGCAGTCGGGCCGCGCACGCCTCTCCCCTGTCCAGCTCAGCCTCAATCTCGTCGACGGTCGGAATCCGAAGCGAGCCGCCCCGCCCCCTAGCCAGTTCGGGCAGCCGTCGCAGGGCCTGGACGGCGGAACCCTCACGGCGAATCAGTTCCAGAAAGGCCACTGGCCCAACCCGTTCGGTGCGCGCCAGCCTCAAGCGCGCGATCCGCTCGGACGGGTTGAGCGGTACGCTCAACGACCCGAGCCGAAGCGGGGCTCCTGCCCGCGCAGCAGCCGGCCGATGTTCTCGTGATGCCGCAGGATGACCAGCCCGGCCATGAAGGCCGTCAACAGCAGAGTAGGCATCGACTGTCCCAACAGCCAGGCCACCGGCACGGCCAGACCGGCGGCGACGAGGGCTGAAAGCGATGAAATACGGGTCAGGGCGAATACGAAGATCCAGACGGCTGCCGCGACCAGTCCGACCGGCCAGGCTACCGCCACCAAGACGCCGTAGAAGGTTGCCACGCCTTTGCCGCCCCTGAAGCCCAGCCAGATGGGAAAAAGGTGACCAAGAAAGGCCGACGCGCCGGCCAGCGCGGTCAGGGCGTCATTGTCGAACAGCTGCCTGGCGATGAGGACGGCGACGGCTCCCTTGCCGGCATCGAGAAGGAGCGTCGCCAAGGCAAGCTCCTTGCGTCCGGTGCGCAGGACATTGGTCGCACCGATATTGCCCGAGCCGATCTCGCGAACGTCCCCGGCTCCGCCAAGCCGCGTAATGATCAGGCCGAACGGGATAGAGCCCAGCAGATAGGCGCCCAATCCCGTCAGAACGATCGTCAGAACCGCCACGCCTGCCAGATCAGCCATCTTGCCTCCATCCCCTTGCAGATCATGGCGAATAGCACCCTGCCGCGGGTCCAGCCAATGACGATACCACGCCCAATCGATACGGAGACCGCTTTGCGCCGTCTTGCGGAACAGTTCGACCCGCTCGCCGGCCAGCCATGCCCGTCGGGCCGTCGCGACGCCCGCAAACAGGTCGACCTAGTACAGCCACACTCCGGCGAATTCGTCCCGGGCTCAGCGCTGCGCACCTTTGAGGGAACACCTGCGGCTGTCGCAGCCGATCAAGCCTCGGCGTCCCGCCAAACGATCCGGCCTTCCGCCACAGTCAACAGCACCCGCCCCTGCAATCGTCGCCCGTCGAAGCAGCTGTTGTTCGAGCGTGAGATCAGCTGATCAGAGTCCACCACGATCGGCGCATCCGGGTCGAACAGGACGAGATCCGCCAATGCGCCCTCGCCCAGACGTCCGGCTTCCAGCCCGATGAGCTCGGCGGGGCCCGAGGTCACCGGTCGCAGGCATTCCACCAGGCTCAGACCCGCTTCATGGTGGAGCGTCAGGACACCGGCCAGAAGCGTCTCCAGACCGACGGATCCAGGTTCCGCCTCCGCAAAAGGCAGGCGCTTGCCTTCGGCGGGTACGGGTGTGTGGGCCGAAACGATCGCATCAATCACCCCGGCTCGCACGGCCTCGATCAGAGCCAGGCGATCGGCTTCTGGCCGCAGCGGAGGGTCCAGCCGCATGAAGGTCCGATAGTCCGCAATGTCGAATTCATTGAAACACAGGTGATTGATCGACACGGTTGCAGCCGCATCGACCCCGGCTCCCCGCGCGCGCTTGAGGACCTCCAACGCCGCCGCCGTGGTGACCTGATCAACGAGAAGGCGTGCGCCGGTGCTCTCGGCCAGGGCCAAGTCGCGTTCCAGCCCCATACGCTCGGCGATGGCTGGAGCGGCCGGCAACCCCATTCGCGATGCCAGTTCGCCCCCTGTGGCCGCGGCACCCTGCGATAAGAAGGCGTCGTCCGGCCGATGGGCGATGAGGGCGTCGAAGGCTCCCGCATAGGTCATGGCCCGGCGCAGCACCCGGCTGTCTGAGATGAGATGGTCGACGTCGGTGAAATAGACGGCTCCAGCCTCAGACATCAGGCCGATCTCGGCCAATGCTTCACCCCTCAGGCCCTGGGTAAGCGCGCCCGCAGCCAGGATGCGAACCGAATCGAGCGCCCGACCCCGCCTGAGGAGGAAGTCGATCAAGGCCGGCTCGTCCACCGCAGGGTGAGTGTCGGGTTGCAGCACCAGGGTCGTGACACCCCCGCTGGCAGCGGCGTCCGCTGCGGAGCGCAGCGTCTCGCGCGTCTCGGCCCCGGGCTCGCCGGTCTTGACCCTCAGATCGACAAGACCTGGTGCCAGAACTGCGCCCTCACAATCGATGACACGCACGTCCTCGGGCCGCGACGAGAAGCTCGGTTGAAATTCGATGGCCTCGATTCGTCCGTCGCGGGCCACGAGACAACCGGGGCCGTCATAACCCGTCGCCGGGTCGACCAGACGGGCGTTGATCAGAGCCAGTCCGCGCCCGCTCATCGGCTCGCCTCCATCCGTTCGGACAGCGACGCCAGCACCGCCATGCGCAGGGCAACCCCCGCCTCGACCTGATCGGCGATGAGAGAAACGGCGGGATCGTCGGCCACACTCGAATCGATTTCGACGCCGCGGTTCATCGGCCCGGGATGCATCACCTTAGCCCCGGGTGCCGCATGAGCCAGCTTGTCTGCATCCAGTCCCCAGAACCGGAAATATTCGCGCATCGACGGGACGTATCCGCCGTTCATACGCTCCCGCTGAAGGCGCAGCATCATGACGACATCGACGTCCTGAATGCCTTGGCCCATGTCGGTGAAGACCTTGGCCCCCCATCGATCCACCTCACCGGGCAGGAGCGTCGGCGGTGCGATCAACCGAACCTCGCAGCCCATGGCCTGCAGCAGCCCGACATTCGAGCGTGCAACACGGCTGTGCTGAATGTCACCGCAGATGGCGATCTTCAGAGAGCCCACGTCCGGACCAAACGCCCGGCGTAGGGTGAGGAGGTCGAGTAACGCCTGGGTCGGGTGCTCATGCTGTCCGTCGCCGGCATTAATGACCGAACAGCCGACCTTGCGTGACAACAGGTCGGCGGCCCCCGATCCCCAGTGGCGCACCACCAAGAGGTCTGGACGCATGGACGCCAGGGTCGCCGCCGTGTCGATCAGGGTTTCGCCCTTGGCCACGGACGACGCGCCAACCGCCATGTTGATCACGTCGGCCCCTAGCCGCTTGCCGGCGATCTCGAATGAGCCCTGGGTCCGGGTCGAGTTCTCGAAAAACAGATTGATCAGGGTGCGCCCGCGAAGAAGATCAAGGCTCTTGGCCGACTGGCGACCGAAGTCGAGAAAGGCGTCGGCCAGATCCAGCAGGGCATCGACGTCGGGTCGTGCCAGGTCACTGGAGGTCAGCAGGTGCGCGCGCGGGAACGGGAAAAGCCGCGCGTGTATTTCCTGGGAAACATCGTGGGGCCCTGTCATCAAAGGTCGCCTATACGGCCCGCAGAACGACTCGGCTAGGCCCTATTCGACCTGAAGCCGCATGCTGTAGTTCGAGACGGCATCCAAGCCCTGGACCACAATCAGATGTTGCCCAGCCGTCCTGAGGGTGCCGGTCCAGGTCTGAAGTTCGTGCTCTGAGCCCCACAACGGTGGATCGCTGAAGACCCACCGACCACCTTCATCGCGGTAATAGCGCGTCGTCGGCGGATAGACCTGGAACCGGACGTCGTTGCCCGGGCTCGCGATGTCGATCGTCATTGTCTGGCCGACCGCCAGAGCCACTGGGAAAATGTCACGATCACCGTGTTGCACCGCCCCCTGGATCACCGCATCAACGGCACCGTGGTGCGAGCGAATCTCGGGCCGTTCGTCAGCCGTCGTCGAGGCAGCAGACAGCCCGAGCGCCGCCGCAGCCAGGGCACAGCTCACAATCCTGCTGATAAACATGACCGGCCTCCCTCATCCCAGGCGACTATATTCGCCCCCACAATGCGGCCCAAGCAAGGCGCAACCGCCGGACGGACTCGGGGGCCCCAGGATCCCGTAGCGTGGCGTGTGCGACGGCGGGAAAGGCCGCGACTGCCAAATCAGCCAGGCCGGCATTGGCCTGGCCGCGCCCGGCCTGGGCCTCGGCCAGATCACCGGTCTGGATCAGAGCCCACACCCGACCTGCACCCTTAACCGGGCGTTCCGCATCCGGGCCGGCCAGAATCCGTGCCGCCTGCTGCATCGGCCGGACGTAGAGCGCCACGAGATCGTGGGGCGCGCCATGGACACGTTCAATGTGCGCCTGGATCAGGCCTTCCAGTACCGACGCATCGACCGCGTGACGTCGCACCGCGCCGGATAGCCGTTCGAGGATCGGGTGGCCCTTGCGAGGTTCGCCGGTGGTGACGCCCGGTATCTGCTCCGCCCACCAGCTGTAGCGCATCTCGGCCAGAATCGGCTGACTTACACGCGTCGGGATTGCCGCCAGCTCTGCTTCAAAGGCGTAGAGCGCGATCAAGTCATCTCGCCGCGCCGCGTCTGACACCAGTCGGCTCGACGCCCAGCGGTCAAAATCCGCCGCGCGTACATGGGCGTCGAGATTCATCGGATGTCCCGTCGGCCTTAAGGCCGCGAGGCCATACCCAGCTTGACCGGTTCTGGCTCGTCGTCGTCCGAGCTGGTGTCGCCACGCTTGACACCCCAGAGCAAAATCATCGGCACCCCGACGTAGATGGACGAATAGGTCCCGAAGATGATCCCGAAGATCAGCGATACCGAGAAGGCGAACAGTGTCTCACCCCCCAACAGCGCCAGGGCCGCCAGGGCCATCAGCGCCGTCACACCGGTAATGACGGTCCGGCTGAGCGTCTCGTTGATCGACAGGTCAATCACCTCACGCAGCGGCATCTTCTTGTACTTGCGTAGATTTTCACGAAGCCGATCAAACACCACGACGGTGTCGTTCATCGAATAGCCGATGACGGTCAGAACGGCGGCGACGGCGGTCAGGGTGAACTCCATCTGGGTGATCGCAAACAGGCCGAACACCAGGATCACGTCATGGAACAGGCCGGCCACAGCTCCCAGGCCGAACTGCCATTCAAACCGGAACCAGATGTAGAGCATCATGAGGCCAATCGCGATCAGCAGGGCCATGATACCGCCCGTGAACAGTTCACCGGAGACTTTCGGACCGACGACCTCCTGGCGGGTAAACTGGATGTTCTGGCCGAGGGCCCCGCGTAGGGTCGCCTCGGCCTGATCGACCGCAACCTGACCGGCGACGCCTTCAGGCGGCTGGAACCGGACCATGGCGTGATATCGGCCCGAAGGATCCGACGAAGTGCCGTAGTTCTGGACCTGAACGTCCTGACGTCCTTGAGTTCCGGACAAGGCGCTGCGCGCCGCGGACAGATCGACCGGCGTCTGTCCCGTGTCCAGCTCGATCAGGACACCGCCGGTGAAATCGACGCCACAGTTCAAACCGCCGCACGGACCCCGGAACGGAGTCATGGTCATATACAGCGATCCGATCACCGCGATGATCGATACAAGGGCCATGATCTTGGCGAACTTGACGAACCGGAGGTTCGTCTTGCTCGGAATAACCTTGATGAGCGGCCACCAGTTACTCATGTGCGCCTCACGTGATCGGCAGGGCCTTGGGCCGCGCATAGCGGACCCACAGGCCAAGAAGGACTTGGGTGATCAACACGGCCGTGAAGACCGAGGTGATGACGCCGATCGACAGGGTCCAGGCGAAGCCCTGGACCGGACCGGAGCCAAAGAAGAACATGATCCACGCTGCGATGAGCGTCGTCAGGTTGGCGTCGACGATGGTGACCCATGCGCGTTGGAAGCCGGCGTCCATGGCCAAGATCGGCGACTTGCCGGCCCGAACTTCGTCTCTCATCCGCTCATAAATGATGACGTTGGCGTCGACCGCCATGGCCAGTGTCAGGATCAGGCCGGCGATACCCGGCAAGGACAGGCTCGCCTGGATCATCGACATCGCCGCAATGATCAACACGCCGTTGACCAGCAGGGCGATGACTGAGATCCCGCCAAAGAGGAAGCCGTAAACCAGGAACATGAAAGCCAGAACGAGGACGAAGGCGACACCCGTTGCGATCGCCCCTCCGCGCACGGCGTCCGCACCCAGTTCGGCTCCGACGACTCGACGCTCCTCGACCCTGAGTTCCACCGGCAGCGCCCCTGCATTCAGCAGGGTGACCATCTCGGTCGCCCGATCCAGCCCGCCGACGCCTGAAATCTGCCCGCTACCACCAGGAATAGGCTCGCGGATATTGGCGAGCGACACGATCTCACCGTCCAGCAATATCGCGAACGAGCGTCCGACGTTGCGGGTGGTGTAGTCGCCGAAGATCCGGGCACCCTCACCGTTGAACTGCAGACCCACGGCCGGCTGTCCAAATTGGTCATAGGCCACCGACGAATTGGTGAGCATATCTCCCGTCAGAAGCGGGCGCTCGCGCAGCAGGCGCGGCTGGCCGGACTGGTCGGCGACGACCATCCAGCCGTAGGGCGGACGACCGGTCTGCACGGCCTCCACAACCCGATCACTGTCGTCGACCTCGTGGAAGGTCAGACGTGCCGTCTGGCCAATCAGCCGCTCCATCTCGTCGGGATTGCTCACGCCCGGTGCCGTCACCACGATCCGGTCAGCTCCCTGTCGCACGGGATTGATCTCGTTGGTGCCCGTCGCATCGAGGCGCCGGCGAATAACGGTCAGCGACCGGTCTACCGCATTCGACGCCTCACGGGAAAACTGGGATTCGCTGAAGCCCAGACTGATCACGCCGCCATCACCCCGACGCACCGTGAAATTGGTCTGGCCCGGATTGTTCGGGTCCGGACGCTCGAGGGCGCGAATGGCGCTGAACGCGGCGTCCATCTGGGCCGGGTTGGTCACCCGCACGGTCACACCCATGTCACCGCGGGTCGGACGATCATGGGCGATGTTCTCACGGCTGAGCGCCGCTTCGACGTCCTCCGCCAGGTTCGCGATCCGCTGGGTCTTCAGGGCATCAACGTCGGCCTCGAGCAGCAGGTAGGAGCCGCCGCGCAGGTCCAGGCCGAGGTTGAGAGCATTGTGGGGCACCCAGCCCGGCAGCGCGTCCCGCTGCTCGCGCGTCAGCAGGTTAGGGGCCGCAAACAACGCGCCCAGCATGAACGCCAGGATGACGACGACGAATTTCCAGCGGGCCAGCTGCATCATGGCGGGTGCCCTGCTCCGTGACTATGCGATCAGGACTTGTCGTTCGCGGCGGCGATCTCGCCCTTGCCGCGAACCTCGGCGACCATGTTCTTGAGAACCCGCACGTTCACGCCCTGCGAAATCTCAACCATGGCTTCCTGTTCTTCGACGCGAGTAACCTTGCCGATCATGCCGTTCGACAGAACAACCGTGTCACCCCTCTTGATTCCCGCGACCTGGGCGGCGTGCGCCTTGGCCCGGTTCTGCTGCGGCCGGATCAGCAGGAAATAGAACAGAATGAAAACGACGATGAACGGCGCAAAATTCACGAGAAGCGGGATTAGGCCACCTTCAGGGGCAGCACCAGGAGCCGGGGTCGCGGACATAAAGTCTCCGGTTGGGTTCAGATAAGCGGCGGGCCCCCGCCCGCGCCGGAATAAGGGAGGGCGGAAACTAGGGGGCGCGGCCCCGTTTTGCAACGCGACCCCACAACGATTTCGCACCACCCTTTCGCGACGCGGCCGCGCGGGCTAAACCGCGCCCAAAATCAACAGGAGCCGCCCATGTCCGTCGCCGATCGTCTGAAGGAACTCGGCATCACCCTGCCTCCGCCGGCTGCCGCGGTAGCGAACTATGTGCCCTTTATGCGCTCGGGCAACCTGCTGCACATCGCCGGCCAGCTGTCGAATGACGCTTCAGGCGGCATCAAGGGCACCGTCGGCGTCGACGTCGGCATCGACCAGGCTGTGCAGGCCGCCCGCCTGTCCGGCGTCAATCTGCTGGCCCAGATGAACGCAGCCCTGGACGGCGATCTCGATCGGGTGACACGGATCGTGAAACTGGGCGGGTTCGTCCAGGCCGGACCCGACTTCATCGAGATTCCCAAAGTCATCAACGGATGCTCCGACCTCATGGTCGACGTGTTCGGCGACATCGGTCGCCATGCCCGCTCTGCCGTCGGAGTCTACAAGCTTCCGCTCGGATTTGCGGTCGAGGTGGATGCCATCGTGGAGGTGCGTTGACGCTGGAGGCCCGGGTCCACGATTCGATTACCGCCATTGGCCGGCCGGCCTGGGAGGGGTTGGCCGCAGCCACCGGCGATCCATTTGTCGGATTCGATTTCCTCGATATCTGCGAAGCTTCCGGCTGCGCCCAGCCGGCCCAGGGGTGGGCCGCACATCATCTCACCCTTGAGGCCGATGGCGTGCTTGTCGGGGCCATGCCGCTTTACCTCAAGGGGCACAGTCTGGGGGAATACGTCTTCGACCAGGGTTGGGCCGAAGCCTTCGAACGCGCGGGCGGGCGGTATTATCCCAAGTTGCTGGGGGGCGTCCCCTTCACACCTGTGACGGGGCCGCGATTGCTGGGCGCGACCGACGACATCAAGCTCGCCCTCGTCCGAGCTGCTGTAGCCTTGACGGAGCGCGAAGGCCTGTCGTCGCTTCATGTGAATTTTGCGCGCGCGTGTGACCAGTCCATCCTTACCCAGGCCGGACTCCTGCCGCGCATGGATCGTCAGTTCATTTGGCAGAACCGCGGCTACGCCGACTTTGACGGGTTCCTGGCCGATCTGTCGTCGAGCCACCGCAAGACGATCCGTCGCGAGCGCCGCGAAGCCCGGGCGGGTCTCGATATTCGCGTCCTCACCGGTTCGGACCTGACCGAGGCGGTGTGGGATGCGTTCTTCGCCTTCTATCTCGACACCGGCGGGCGAAAATGGGGCCGTCCACACCTGAACCGGACCTTCTTCTCGATGCTGGGGGAGCGCCTGGCCGGGCGCATCGCCCTGGTCATGGCCTTCGAGGCGCGTCGGCCCATCGCCGGAGCCCTCAACTTCATCGGTGCCGACGCCCTCTACGGTCGCCAGTGGGGCACCATCCAGCCCCGACCGTTCCTCCATTTTGAGCTCTGTTACTATCAGGCGATCGACCTTGCCGTTGCCTTGCAACTGGATCGGGTCGAGGCTGGAGCCCAGGGGGATCACAAGCTGGCGCGAGGCTATCTACCGGTGACGGTTACCTCTGCTCACCACATCAGCCACCCGGGCCTGAGGCGCGCCGTCAGTGCCTATCTCGATGACGAGCGTGCCGCCGTCACAGACGAAGCGACCGTCATGCTTGATCACTTTTCACCGTTCCGGCACGGCAGTAAGACATCGTGACGGAACGCACCACGCCGTGGTGCGCTATCTGCTGCGAGAGATGGATCAGCCATCGGAGGACGACACATGGACACCAAGACCACCGGAGCCCTGATGCAGGCGCGTGGCACAGCCCAGCGGGTCGCCGGCGAGTCGCTGGCTGACGTCGGCCTCGAGCTTCGTGGCCGGGTCGATGAAATCCGGGGCAAGGCCGCCGAGAGCTATGGCTGGGCCGTCGATCAGGCAGAGCGGCTGTCCCAGGACCTGCCGGAAGAATTCCGCGACGTGGCCGACCGCAGCGTGGACTTCGCGCGGCGCAAACCCCTGGTTACCACCGGAATCATCGCTGGCGTTCTGGCCTTGCTGTTCGGTGCCGCGACCCGCGGTCGCCGCTAGGCAAACTCGATCAGGAGATCGTCGGCAGCCACGCTGTCGCCGGCCTTCACCGAAACTGACCTGACCGTTGCATCGCGTTCGGCGCGGATGATGTTCTGCATCTTCATCGCCTCGATCACCGCCACGGCCTGACCTGCCTTGACCTCCTGACCCGGCGCGACATCAACTGACACTATCAGCCCCGGCATTGGCGAGATGATCGTTTTGCCGGTGTCCGGCGGCTTTCGCTCGGGCAATCGCGCATAGAAGCCGGCGGTCTCCGGGCTTAATACCCTCACCCGCTCCTGCGCGGCCCGGTGGCGAATGACGTATCCGTCGGGCCGGCGTTTGACTTCCACCGTGAAGGGACGCCCATCCAGAACGGCCGAGAGCTGCGGATCGCCCGGCCGCCAATCCGCGTCGGTCATCAGTAGCGAACGACCGTCGTCGAACGTCACGCCCAGCCCCTCACCTGTCAGGTCGAGTTGCACGTAACGCGCCTCGCCGTTGATCAGCACGGTCCAGTCAAATCGGTCGGGCGCGCCGGTTCGGGCGCTCTGGAAGGCGTGCATCATGGCCGCCGAAGCCACCATCACATCGGCCTGGAAGTCATCCGGCTCCAACCCGCGAAATCCGTCCGCGAATTCGTCTGAAATATAGCTGGTCGACAAGGCACCGGAGCGGAACCTCGCCTGGTCCATCACCGCAGACAGGAAAGGCAGATTCTGGCCGACGCCTTCGAGATGAGTCTGTTCCAGCGCCATCGCCATGCCGTCGATGGCCGCGTCGCGGTTAGCCCCCCACACGCACAGCTTGGCGATCATGGGGTCATAGTACATCGAGATTTCATCGCCTTCGCGCACGCCCGAGTCATTTCGAACCACGGTTCCGTCGATCCGCGCGCCTTCATCGGGCTTGCGATAGCGGCTCAACCGACCGATCGACGGCAGGAACCCGCGGTAGGGGTCTTCGGCATAGATGCGGCTCTCGATGGCCCATCCGTCGATCGACAGGTCTTCCTGCCGGAAGGCCAGACTTTCTCCCGCTGCGGATCGGATCATCTGCTCAATTAGATCAACGCCCGTAATCAGTTCCGTGACCGGATGCTCGACCTGAATTCGGGTATTCATCTCCAAAAAATAGAAGGACTTGTCCTGGCCAGCGACGAACTCGACCGTACCGGCGGAATCGTAGTCGACGGCCTTGGCCAGGGCGACCGCCTGGGCCCCCATCGCCATGCGGGTTGCTTCATCTAGCAGCGGGCTGGGGGCCTCCTCGATGACCTTCTGATTGCGACGCTGGATTGAACATTCGCGCTCGAACAGGTGAACCACATGGCCATGCTTGTCGCCGAGCACCTGAATTTCGATGTGGCGCGGACTGACAATAAATTTCTCGAGGAAGACGCGGTCGTCACCGAAGGCGTTCCTGGCCTCCGCCTTCACGGCCGGAAAGCCCTCCGCCATCTCGGCATCGGACTGCGCGACCCGGATTCCCTTGCCGCCGCCGCCGGCGGACGCCTTGATCATCACCGGATAGCCGATTTCGGCCGCGATCCGGACGGCGTCTTCCACCGACTCGATCAGCCCCATGTGGCCGGGCACCGTGTTGACGCCGGCATCGGCCGCAAAGCGTTTCGAGGTAATCTTGTCGCCCATGGCCTCGATCGCCTCAGGGTTCGGTCCGATGAAGGCAATCCCCTCGTCGCGCAGGCGGCGCGCGAACGCCGCATTTTCCGACAGGAAGCCGAATCCGGGGTGCACGGCCTGGGCACCGGTCTGGCGAACCGCCTCAATAATCTTGTCGGCGACCAGATAGCTCTCGGATGCCGGGGCCGGGCCTATGAAAACTGTCTCGTCGGCCATTTCGACAGCCAGGCTGTCAGCGTCGGCCTCCGAAAAGACCTGAACGGTCGCAATTCCCATACGTCGGCAGGTCTTGATGATCCTGACCGCGATTTCGCCGCGATTGGCGATTAGAATCTTGCTGAACATAAAATCCCTGCGCGATGAGGCGATGGGGACGCCTAGCCCGATGCAGCGGGCTTGGCAAACAGGCGCTCAATAAGGTTTAACCCGGGCGATTGCCCACGACGTTCGTCCCGAAAGGACCCTACGCGATGAAGACCCTCGCCCTAGCCGCTTCCGTCAGCCTCATTGCCGTCAACACCGCGGCCGCCCAAGACTGGCGCGCCGCCGCCGTGCAAGACGTTGATGCGCTGCACCGTGAGATTCAGGAGAACCATCCGGCCCTCGTCACCGGCGGCGATGAAGCCGGTTTTGCCCAGCGCCTGGCCGCCGGCTATGCCGCCGCCCGCGAGCGCGCCGGGTCGGTGCGCGATGCCGAGGACTATCTCTATGCCCTGATGGGATTTGCCCGCAGCCTGGACGACGCCAGCGTCTCCTTCACCCCGAACTGGCAGCAGCCGCCGCAGTGGGACGCTCAGCGTTGGAGCCAATTGACGCTGGGCCGGCGCAACGGGGCCTATGTGGTCACCTGGGTCGATCCTGCGGGCGAGCGTCTGCCGCCGCTCGGCTCCACCCTGATCTCGTGCGGGGACCAGTCCGCTGAAGACCTCGCCCGCGCCCGCCTTGATGGCTGGGAAGGCGATCTCGACCAGCCCGGCGACCGCGAGCAGACCGCCCCTTATCTGCTTTGGGATCGCGGCAATCCGTTCACTAGCGGCCTGCCCGCATCCTGCCATTTCTCAGCCAACGGCCGTGGCCGCGGGCGTGAATATCGCCTGACCACTTCCTTCGCCGCCGAGCCGGCGCGACGCGCGGCCTGGGCCGCGACGGTCTATACGCCCCAGACGCCGCTGGGCGTCGAATCCTTCAGCGGCGGTCATTGGATCCACCTGCACAACCTGACCCAGAACGACGCATCACAGGGCCTCCTGCGCCAGGTCGACCAGCAACTCGCGGCGATCCAGGGCGACAATGTCGTTCTCGATCTGCGCGGCGCGCGCGAGGGAACGGCCGCGCTCGGATATTCGCTGGCCAACCGCTTGTGGGGCGTGGACTACCGCGTTTCCCAGGAACGGATTGCCGGCCAGATCGTCTATCGGGTCTCACCGGACAACCGGCAGTTCTTCGTCGACACCCTTGGACGTATGCAGGCGGACCCCGTGTTCGCCGCCAACTATCCGGGTGCCGTCCAGCAGATGCAGGAGCTTATCGCTCAGTTTGACGCCGCGGCAGCGGCGGGCCAGCGTAGCTTCTCCCAGGCCATCACCCCACCGATCCCGGCGATCGAGGCCGCCGAGGTCGTTGAGGCCGAAGCCTCCACGCCGGCGGCGGCCCCGGTCAATGCCATGCGGGGGAATATCGTCGTTCTGGTCGACGGCGGCTGCCGCAATGCATGCCTGGATGTCGTCGATATGCTGAGCGGCCTGCCGAACGTGCGCGTCGCCGGCACGCCGACGGGGACCGATTCAATCCACTTCGAACAGACCCGCTTCGCCCTGCCGTCGGGCCACGGCTATCTCAACTATGGCCACAAGACCTGGATCGGACGTGCCCGTGCGTCGAACACGGGCATCAGCCCGGCTCAGGGGCTGACCTATACCGGAAACCCGACCGACGAGGCTGAGGTCCGCGCCTGGGTCCAGTCGCTGTTCGGCGGCTGATCTCGGCGGGATTGAACCCGAACGGGGCGCTCTCCATCTTCATGGGATGAGCGCCCCCTCTCCCTTCGACCTGAACCCGCCGTCGCCGTCGGATCGTCTGCTGCTGGAAAGCAATCTGGACGCCGAGGAACGTCGCGTCCTTCTTAATCACGGCACCGAGGCCCCTTTCTGCGGTGGCCTTCTGTCCGAGAAGCGACCCGGCCTTTATGCTTGTAAGCTTTGTGGACTGCCGTTGTTTCGCGGCGTGACCAAGTTCGAGAGCGGGACCGGTTGGCCATCCTTCACAGAGCCCTACCACCCTGACCACATCACCGGCGTCCGGGACACGTCGAACGGAATGGTGCGAACCGAGACCCGTTGTGGCCGCTGCGACAGTCACCAGGGGCACGTCTTCACCGATGGCCCGCCGCCGTCGCGCGCACGCTACTGCATCAACTCGGTGTCCCTCAGCTTCGTCGCGGACGACACGCCCCTGCCGTCGCCGCAGGCCGACGAGCGGCGCGTCGTGGTCCGCCAGCCTGCGCCACCGGAGGCGGTGATGCTGGCGTGGCGCGGCCCCGACGGCCGCAGCGCGGACGCGGACGCGCTGGACCTGCTGGGGCTGATCCTCCTCGGCGGCAAGGGCGCGCGCCTGTATCGCCCGCTGATCGCCAGCGGCCTCGCCATCGCGGGCTGGCACCATGCCTGGCGCCTGCGCCAGCCGGGGCTGTTCCAGCTGCAGGCGCAACCCGCGGCACCCGCCGACCACGCGCGCGTGGAGCGCTTGCTGCGCGAGGCCGTCGCCGCGGTCGTGCGCGACGGCGTCGGCGCGGACGAACTCGCCCGCGCCAAGGGCTTCCTGCGCGGCCAGCTGGCGATCCAGCGCGACGGCCCGGTGGCCATCGCCCTCCAGCTCAACGAGGCGATCGCCGCCGGCGACTGGACGCTGTATCCCACGCAGGCCGAACGGATCGCATCGCTCACGGCCGAAAACCTGCAGCGCGCCGCCGCGCGCCATCTCGTCGACGCCCGGCTCACCGTCGGCCATCTCGTGCAGGATGCGTGCGCGGCGGAGGACGCCTGATGGCCGTCGCCGCCGACCGCGTTCCGCGCGCCCTCCCGGCCGTCGAGATTGCGTTGCCGACAGGTACCCTCCACGGCCTGCATGCCGACACGCCGGGCGCATTCGCGCTGACCGGATCGTTCCGGATCGCGCCGGCACCCGATGGCGACGACGCGCTGCTGCTGCATCTGGTCGCGGCGCTGGCGAGCTGCGGCACGCGCCATCGCGACGAATTCGCGATCGCCGACGCGCTGGAGCGCCGCGGCGCCACGCTGTCGCTGTCGGCCGAACCGGAGCGGATCGCCTTCGCCGCGCGCGGCTGCAGCGACGACTTCGACACGATCGCGGACCTGCTCGCCGAATGCCTGCGCGAACCCGCGTTCGACCAAGCCGCGTTCGATGCCGAGCGCGGGCGCCTGATCGCCGAACTGCAGGCCGCGGACGGCGATCCGGCGACGCGGGCGGACGATGCGCTCTCGCGGCTGCTCTACGCGCCGACCCATCCACGCCACCAGCGCGACGCCGATGCGCTCATCGCGCGGCTGGAACGCTGCACGGCCGAGGAACTGCGCCGCTGCCATCGCGACCACTTCGGTGCGACCGACTTGCGGGTCGTCATCGTCGGCGATCTCGATCTCGACGCCGCGGCGGCGACGCTGGAACGCCGTTTCGGCGACTGGCCCGCGCGCCCGCTGGCGGCGTGGCCGGACAGTCCGTTGCCGGTGGTCGGTTCGACGCCGGCGCGCATCGCGCTCCCCGACAGCGCGTATATCCATGCCGCGCTCGGTCGGCGCCTGTCGCTGCGCTGCGATCACCCGGACCATCCCGCGCTGTGGCTGGCGAACCAGTTGCTCGGCGGGGGATTCGGCTCGCGGCTGGTGACGTCGGTCCGCGAAACGCGCGGCCTGACCTACTCGATCCGCTCGCAGCTGGCGAAGCCGCATCCGGACCTCGACGGCCACTGGCAGATCGATCTCGCCCTCGGCGCCGACACGCTCGACGCCGGGCTGGCCGCGACCCGCGACACGCTGGCGCGCTTCGTCGACGAGGGCGCGTCCGCACGCGAGCTCGACACACGACGCGCACAGGCCATCGGCGCGTTCAGGATCGGCCTCGCCACGCTGCACGGCCTCAGCGAGACGCTGCTGTTCGGCATCGAGCGCGGCTGGGGCATGGCGCACCTGCGCACGTTCCCCGAACGCCTGCGCGCCGTCGATCTCGGGACGCTGAACCGCGTGCTGCGCACGCACTTCGTCCCCGACGACGTGCGCACCGCGATCGCCGGACCATTCGACCGACCCGTCGACTGACCCGTCGAAGGATCATCCGCCGCGATGCCGCGCACGCATCGCGGCGGCCGCCGATCCGGCCCGCGGATTTGCCCCCGGTCCCGCGACATGGCCATACTCCCGAGGCCCTGCGCAGAGGCGCTCCGGAGACGACATGGACACTTCCGAGTTGATGAACATCGAACAGGCCCGGCGGCTGCTGGCGCGGGTCGGCGTGGAAGTCCCGCGCGACATGCCGCCGCAGACGGTGTTCGGCAGCCTCGACGTACTGCTGCAGGGCGTGCCGCCGCAGGTGGTGGCCGCCGCGGTGACCCAGGGCGCGGAAACCGCCTACGGCGCGCAGGCCGGCGTCACCGTGCCGCCGTTCATGCCGGCGAACTACAGCGTCAACGTCGGCGTGCAGGGCCGCGTGGCCCTCTCGGACGTGCAGACCGGGCCGGGGCTGGAGCAGAGCCAGACCTTCCGCGCGTCGCTGCAGCTGCAGCAGGACGACCGCCTCGCGGTCGAGCGGACGATGTTGCAGAAGCTCTACCGCCTGCCCGATTCGAGCCTGCTGCCGGAAGGCGTGCGCGATGCGCTGCAGAGCGGGCCGTTCCAGGAGGCCCGGGACCGGATCGAACGCAATCCGGCGCTGCGCACCATCGCGCGCGGGCTGCCGTTCTCGTTCGAGCACATCGAATCCGAAGGCACGCGCCTGACCTACGAGGCGACGGTGCCGCCCGAGCAGGGCCGCCGGATCGCCGCGGGCGACACCAGCGCCCTGCCCAACCCGCTGGATCCGCTGTCGATGCCTTCCGGCAGTTCGGTGCTGATCCGCGGCCAGGACTTCCAGGCCAGCAGCACCGAGGCCGGCTACAAGCTGCTGATGGCCGGCGCCAGCGA
>JAFLCT010000052.1 GCA_017302335.1 Caulobacterales bacterium
GGACCCGCGCGCGGCCCGCGCCAGCGTCGACGGCGAGCCGCTGCGCCTGACCAGTCTGGAATATCGGCTGTTGCACTATCTGATGATGCATCAGGGCCGGGTCATCAGCCGCACCGAGCTGGTCGAACATCTGTACGATCAGGATTTCGACCGCGACTCCAATACGATCGAGGTCTTCGTCGGCCGCTTGCGCAAGAAGATCGGTCCCGACCGCATCGAGACGGTGCGCGGCCTGGGCTATCGCCTGACGCCGCTGCCGGGCGAAGCCGATTCGTGACGACGTGAGCGACGGGGGGCGGGCCGGAAAGACGCTGATCCTGCCGTCCCCGCGCGTCTGGGGTCGCTGGTTCGGCCGTCCGGGCCGGTCGCTGACGCGGCGCCTGATCTGGCTGGCGTCGGGCTGGATCGTCGTCGCCCTGGTGATCACCGGCTGGGTCCTGACCACCCAGTTCCAGGAATCCGCCCTGCGTCGTCTGGGCAGCGTTCTGAACGAGACCATCGATCAGGTCGTTCTGGCCACCACGGCCACGCCCCAAGGGATCGTCGTCCAGCCGATCCTGGATCAGCGGACCAACGCCATCTACTCCGGCAAATACTGGGCCGTCGCCGAGCCGACCGCGCACAATCGTCTGCGGTCGCTGGCCCGGTCTCGGTCGCTGTGGGACGCCGAACTGAACGTGCCGAACGACCTGCCGCCTCGTCTGGTCGACGCCGTGGGCCAGACCATCACCTATAACGCCGTCGGCCCGGCCGGAGAGCCGCTGCGCGTGGCCGCCTCGATGAAGCAGTTGCCGGGGCGCGACGCGCCGGTCGTCTTCCTGGCCGGCGTCGACCGCACCGAGGTGGACGCCGACACGCGTCAGTTCGCCACGGTCACCTGGCTGGCGCTTGTGCTGCTGGGCGCGGGCCTGGTCGCGGCGGTTCTGTTGCAGGTTCAGATCGGTCTGCGCCCCCTCTATGGGTTGAGGAACGAGATCGCCGCCGTGCGCAAGGGCCGCAAGGCTCGGATCGAGCGCGACTATCCGGTCGAGATCCAGCCCCTGGCCGAACAGGTCAACAGGCTGCTGGACTACAATCAGGAAGTGGTCGAGCGTCAGCGCACTCATGTCGGCAACCTGGCTCATGCGCTGAAGACGCCGATCTCGGTCATGCTGGCCGAGGCCGGTTCGGCGCCCGGCGACCTGCCCGAGATGGTGCGCAAACAGACCGGGGTCATGCAGGCCCAGGTCGATCACCACCTGCGCCGCGCCCGCGCCGCCGCCCGCGCCGCCCACGGCCTGGGCGAGCGCACCTCGGTGGGCGAAGTGATCGACGAACTGGCCGTGATGCTGGAGCGGGTGTTCGAATCCAAGGGCGTCGAGATCGACTGGCGCGCGCCCGACGACCTGACCTTTCTGGGCGAACGTCAGGACTTGCAGGAAATCCTGGGCAATCTGATCGAGAACGCCTGCAAATGGTCGAGGCGCCGCGTGCGGGTCTCGGCCGGTCCCAGCGGCCTGGGAATGCTGATCGCCGTGGTCGAGGACGACGGCGCGGGCCTGCCCGAGGACCAACGCGAGACGGTGCTGAAGCGCGGCGCCCGTCTGGACGAGGCCACGCCCGGCTCGGGCCTGGGTCTGTCGATCGTCGATGAGCTGGTGCGGGCCTATGGCGGCCGTCTGACCCTGGGCGAGAGCGATCTGGGCGGGTTGAAGGCCATGCTGGAACTGCCCGTGGCCGAGACCTGACGCAAACCCCGCGTTAACCCTGCCAAACGCAATGTCGCCCTGCCGGATGACCGCCCGGCGACGGAGCGTTGAATGCCCGGTCTTTCGATCGCCCATCGCACGGCCTTGAGCCACATCGTCGATCGCTGCGGCGACGAGGTGCTGGCGCAATTGAAGACTGTGGCGCGTGCGTTGCCTGGCGACCGTGCGGCCGAATTGCTGGCCATGCTGCAAGCCGAAAGCCTGGACCGCCGCCGCCGCCAGGCCGCTCTCGGTCCATTGACGCCGATGTTCCGCCCGCGCGTCGACGGCGTCGAATGCCTGACCTTTCCCGCCGAAACCCTGGGCCGCCTGTGGCGCGTCGTCTTGGAGCGCGAGCCGGAACTGACGCCCAGCCTGGATCAGGACGGCGTCGACGCCGACGCCGTTGCGGATCGCCTGTGCCTGGTCGTCGCCGGCGTGGTGCGAGATCATGGCGAGGCGATCTGGCCCGGCGCCGATCCTGCGGCCCTGGCCGAGCTGGCGGGCTGTTTCGACCTGGCGCATCTGGTGCGGCGTGGCGTCGTGCGTCTGCCGTTCTGGGCCGACCGTCCCGACGATGAGCAGGGCGCCGAGCTTCGTCTGCTGATGCGTGACGCCGGTTCGGTCGCGCCCGACGGCTCGCGCCGCGTCATCGACATTCTGTTCGCCCATCTGGACGAGGCCTGGCGCATCCTGCGCGTCATCGTCCACACCTCCAGCGCGGCGGGCCGCGACGGCTTTCTCAGCGAATCCGAGATGGCGATCTTCGTCGATCGTCTGCTGGCGGCGGTCCACGCCCGAGTGGCCCGTGTCGCGGCCTTCCGGCCCCAGGCGGGACTGCGAGGCTTGGAGACGGTCAAGGCCGATATGCTGTGGTGCGCGGCGGTGCTGAATGAGCTGGACATGACCGTCCAGGTCCGGCCCAACAGCGTCTGGGGCAAACAGGCCAAGGAGGCGCGGGTCAAGGTCGCCGGTCAGTTGCAGGACCTGCTGAAGGGCGTCGAGACCGCCGTCAACAAGGTGCTGCCCACCGTTCGCGCCCAGACGGCGGGCCGCATGACCCGCCAGGTCCCCAAGCTCGATGCGCCGCTCGATGGCGACGGGGTGGAGCAGGCCCGCACCCTGTTGTCCCTGGTCGCAGCCGTGCGCAGCCCCGCCGGGGTCTTCGGCTGCGAGGCCCAACGCGCCAAACTGGTCGCGGCGCTGGAAGAACGGCTGTCCCGACACGCCGATGAGGCGCTGGAGCTGATCAACGGCGGCGAAGCCGAGGACGAGACCCACGCCGTCGCCCTGGTCGAACTGATCGCCGAATTCCTGGATCGCATCGAATTGGTCGAGCCGGCGCGGACGGTGCGGCGCCGGGTCGCGGTGGCTGGAAGCCCCGGCGGGGCGTCTGAGGTCTCGCTACCCGCCGCGTGATCGGCTAGACGCACGGCCATGACGGCCTTCTGGATCCTGACCGGTTTGGCGACGACGCTCGCCGCCCTGTTGATGCTGGTCGGCGCCCGGCGCGGCGCCGAACCCGCGACCGAGGTCGATCTCGGCGCGGATGAACTGGCGGCCCTGGACCGATTGAAGGCGCGCGGCCTGATGGACGACGCCGCCTGGGCCGCAGCCCGCGCCGAGGCGGGCCGCCGCATTCTGAGCGCTCAAGGCGTCGGCGCGCCCACGGCCGGTCGCTCGGATCGGATCTGGGTCATTGTCGGGGTCGCCCTGGCCGCCGCGACGGCTCTGGGCCTCTATGTCCTGACCGGTGCGCCGGGCCTGGCGGATCAACCCTACGAACGGCGCGTCGAGGACTGGGCCTCGCGTCCCATGACGCTGGACGATCAGCAACTGGCCGCTGTCGCCGCCCGCGCCGCGCGCGAGCGGCCCAACGACCCGGAGATGCTGCGTCTGCTGGGCGCGGCGCGGTTCCAGGCGGGCGATCCCGTCGGCGCCGCCACCGCCTTCCGACGGGTGCTGGCCTTGCAGCCCGAGGACGCCCAGAGCTGGGCGCGACTGGGCGAGAGCCTGGTGCGCGCCAACCAGGGCCAGATCGGCGGCGACGCCGAAGCCGCCTTCGCCGAGGCCCTGAAACGCGACCCCGATCAACTGGGCGCCCGCTACTTCCTGGGCGAGGCGGCGTTGCGGCGCGGCGATGCGGCGCGGGCGCGCCAGATGTGGACGCCGCTGATCGCCGTGCTGGACCCCAGGGACCCGCGTCGGCTTGACCTGGAGCAACGCCTGCCGCCCGTCGGCTCGGGCAGGGGTGCGCCATGAGCTGGCTTCCCAAATCCCCCAAGGCGCGCCGTCGTCTCTGGATCGTTCTGGCCGCGGCGCCGGTGCTGGCCCTGGCCGTGGGCCTGTCGCTGTGGGCCATGCGCGGCAGCGTCACCTATTTCTTCACCCCGTCCGAAGTGACCGAACAGGCCGCGCCGGCGGGGCGCAACGTCCGGCTGGGCGGACTGGTGGCGGCGGGCAGCGTCCGACACCTGGCCGACGGCGAGGTCGCCTTCACCATCACCGACAACGCCGCTGCGACGCGCGTTCTGTATCAAGGCGACCTGCCCGACCTGTTCCGCGAGGGCCAGGGCATCGTGGCCGAAGGCGCCTTCCAGCCCGACCGCAGCTTCCGCGCCCGTCAGGTTCTGGCCAAGCATGACGAGACCTATATGCCGCGCGAGGTCGCCGACCGGTTGAAGGCCAAGGGCGAGTGGCGGCCGCAAGACGCCGCCCAAGGCCCGACCGCATGATCGTCGAGACCGGCGCCTATCTGCTGGCCCTGGCCCTGGCGCTGTCGCTGGCTCAGGCGGCCCTGTCGGCGGCGGGGCGGGCGCGGCTCAGCCCCGTGCTGGCCGGGGCCGGGCAGGGGGCGTCGATCGGCTCGGCCGTCGCCGTCTTCGTGTCCTTCCTGACGCTGGTCTGGGCTTTCGCGGCGTCCGACTTCTCGGTCGCCAACGTCGCGGCCAACAGCCACACCGACAAGCCGATGCTGTACAAGGTGGCCGCCGCCTGGGGCAGCCACGAAGGCTCGCTGCTGTTGTGGTGTCTGGTCATGACCGGTTTCGGCGCGGCCTTGGCGCGCGCGCGCGGACTGCCGTTCCGGCTGAAGACCTCGGCCGTGGCCGTGCAGGGCGGGTTGTCGGCGCTGTTTCTGGCCTTTGCGGTCTTCACCTCCAATCCGTTCGCGCGGCTGGATCAGGTTCCGGCCCAGGGGGCCAGCCTGAACCCCCTGTTGCAGGACCCGGCCCTGGCCCTGCATCCGCCCATGCTCTACGCCGGCTATGTCGGCTTCTCGGTCTGTTTCTCCCTGGCGGTCGCGGCGCTGATCGAGGGGCGGGCCAACGCCCCCTTCTGGCCCGCCTGGGGCCGCTGGGTGCGGCCGTGGGCCTTGGCGTCCTGGGCCTTGCTGACGGTCGGCATCGCCCTCGGCGCCTTCTGGGCCTATTACGAACTGGGCTGGGGCGGCTGGTGGTTCTGGGACCCGGTCGAGAACGCCAGCTTCATGCCCTGGTTGGCGGGCGCGGCCCTGCTGCACAGCGCGGTGGTGACCGAGCGGCGCGGGGCGCTGGCGGGCTGGACCGTCTTTCTGGCCCTGTTGGCCTTCACCTTCTCGATGCTGGGCGCGTTTCTGGTGCGTTCGGGCGTCCTGACCAGCGTGCACGCCTTCGCCGTCGATCCCGAGCGGGGCGTCATGCTGTTGGCCATCCTGGGTCTGACGGCGGGTCTGGCCTTCGCCCTGTTCGCCTGGCGCAGCCCGCAACTGAAGGGCGGCGGCCTGTTCGCCCCGGTCAGCCGCGAGGGCGCCCTGGTGCTGAACAATCTGTTCCTGACGGCGGCGGCGGCGACGGTGCTGTTGGGCACCCTGTATCCGCTGATCCTGGAAGCAGCGGCGGGGGCCACCATTTCGGTCGGGCCGCCCTATTTCGCCGCGACCTTCGTGCCGCTGATGGCCGCGGCCTTCCTGATCCTGCCCGCTGGACCCTTGCTGGCCTGGAAACGGGCCGACGCCCTGGGCGCCGCCCAGCGGCTGTGGGTCGCGGCGGCCGCGGCCGTCGTGGCGGGTCTCTTGGCCTTCGCCCTGTTCGAACCGAAGAAGGCGCTGTCGGCGGCGGGCGTGGGCCTGGGCGTCTGGCTGATCGTCGGCGCCCTGGTCGAAGTGTCTGAGCGCGTCCGTCTGTTCCGGGCGCCCGTCGGCGAAAGCCTGCGTCGCGCCAAGGGCCTGCCCCTGGCCGCCTGGGGCATGACCCTGGCCCATGCGGGCCTGGGCGTCTTCGTGCTCGGCGCAGTGGTCGAGACCGGCTTCAAGGCCGAGGCGGCGCGCACGATCGCCGTCGGCGAGAGCCTGAGCGCCGGGCCGTACAGCGCCAGGCTGGACGCCGTGCGCATCGCCGAAGGGCCGAACTATCTGGCCGAACAGGCGATCCTGACGGTCACGACCCGCGACGGCCGCGCCGCGCGTCAGGTCAAGGCCGAGCGACGCTTCTTCCCCGCCGGGGGGCAGACCACGACCGAGGTCGGTCTCGATTTCCGGGGGGTTGACGACGTCTATCTGACCCTGGGCGAACGGCGCGGCGAGAGCGCTCGTCCGGCCTGGGCGGTGCGGATGTATTTCAACCCTTGGGCGCGGCTGATCTTTCTCGGCCCCATGCTGATGGCGTTGGGCGGCCTGTTGTCCTTGCTGGATCGACGGTTGAGACTGGGCGCCGGAGCACGGAGGAGACCGGTATGAGGCGCGCCCTGACGATCATCGCCGCCCTGATCGTCCTGTCCGGCGGCGCGGCCGTCGCCGAACCCGCCGCCGCGCCCGACCAGCCCCTGGCCGACGCCGGTCAGGAAACCCGCGCCCAGGCCTTGTTCGAAGGCATCCGGTGCGTCGTCTGCCAGCACGAGGCCATCGCCGACAGCCCGGCCGGGGTCGCCGCCGATATGCGCCGCCTGGTGCGCGAAGAGATCGCGGCGGGCCGCTCGGACACCCAGATCCGGGCCGGTCTGGTCGAACGCTATGGCGACTACGTCCTGTTCAAGCCGCCGGTGCGCATCGGCACCTGGTTGTTGTGGTTCGGGCCGTTCCTGCTGGTGACGGCGGCGGGCCTGGTGCTGTTGCTGCGAGGTCGAAAGGGCGCGCCCGCCGAGGCCGCGCCCCTGTCCGCCGACGAGGAGCGACGGTTGGCCCAACGGCTGGCGGACGACGACGCTGCATCCTAATTACTTGACGTTGACGTAAACGTAGGCTTTCTGGCGACCACGTTTCGATTCCAGACCTTCACCCCTCAAGCAGCGAGGCGCCGCGCGCCGAGCGGTAGGGGCAAAAAGGAGAGACCCCATGACCGACGCCTACATCTATGACGCGGTGCGCACGCCGCGCGGCAAGGGCAAGTCCGATGGATCGCTGCACGAGATCACGGCGCTGAGTCTGGCGACCCAGGTGCTGGAGGCGCTGCGCGACCGCAACGGGCTGGACACCTCCAAGGTCGACGACGTGATCCTGGGCTGCGTCTCGCCGGTGGGCGAACAGGGCGCCGACATCGCCCGCACCGCCGTGCTGAACGCCGGTTGGTCGCAGGCGACGGCGGGGGTCCAGATCAACCGCTTCTGCGCCTCGGGCCTGGAGGCGGTGAACATGGCCGCCGCCAAGGTGAAGTCCGGCGAGGCCGATTTCGCGGTCGGCGGCGGCGTCGAGGCCATGAGCCGCGTGCCCATGGGTTCGGACGGCGGGGCCTGGCCGGTCGACCCGACCTCGGCCTTCAAGACCTATTTCGTGCCCCAGGGCGTCTCGGCCGACATGATCGCCACCAAGTGGGGGTTTTCCCGCGATGACGTCGACGCCTATTCGGTCGAAAGCCACAAACGCTCGGCCCGGTCGTGGGAAGAGGGCCGGTTCGCCAAGTCGGTGGTGCCGGTCAAGAACCAGCTCGGCCTGGTGCAGTTGGACCGCGACGAGACCATCCGCCCCAATACGGATATGCAGACCCTGGGCGGGCTGAACCCCTCGTTCCAGATGATGGGCGACATGGCCTTCGACGCCGTGATCCAGCAGCGCTACCCCGAGGTGGCGCGGGTCAATCACGTGCATACGCCGGGCAACTCCTCGGGCATCGTCGACGGCTCAGCCGGGGTGCTGATCGGCTCGCTGGAGGCCGGCAAGGCCCTGGGTTTGAAACCGCGCGCCAAGATCCGCGGCGCCGCCTCGATCGGTTCGGAGCCATCGATCATGCTGACCGGCCCGGAGTTCGTGGCCCATAAGCTGCTCGGCAAGCTGGGCATGGACAAGGCCGATATCGACCTGTGGGAGCTGAATGAGGCTTTCGCCGCCGTGGTGCTGCGCTTCATGCAGGCGCTGGACATCCCCCACGACAAGATCAACGTCTGCGGCGGCGCCATCGCCATGGGCCACCCGCTGGGCGCCACCGGGGCCATGATCACCGGCGTGGTGCTGGACGAGCTGGAGCGGTCGGACAAGGAGACCGCCCTCATCACCCTGTGCATCGGCGGCGGCATGGGCACCGCCACCGTCATCGAACGCGTCTGACTCGGGAGCTGACTGAGATGGAAAACTTCAAGATCGACGTCGACGCCGACGGCATCGCCCTGATCACCTTCGACGTTCCCGGACGGTCGATGAACACCCTGACCTCGGGCGTGATGAAGGAAATCCCCGAGTGGGTCGAACGCATCAAGACCGACGAGGCCATCAAGGGCGCAGTCCTGACCTCGGGCAAGGCTTCGGGCTTCTGCGCCGGGGCGGACCTGGGCGATATGGCCTCGGGTATGCTGGGCGGTGCGGACCTTCAGGCGGCCTATGACGCCGGTTGGCGGCTGAACGGCGCCCTGCGTGCGCTGGAGACCTGCGGCAAGCCCGTCGCGGCGGCCATCAACGGCCTGGCCCTGGGCGGCGGTCTGGAACTGACGCTGGCCTGCCACTATCGCGTCGTCGGCGACGACAACAAGATCCAGTTGGGCCTGCCCGAGATCAAGGTCGGGTTATTCCCCGGCGGCGGCGGCACCCAGCGCCTGACGCGACTGATCGGCGTCCAACCGGCCATGATGGCCATGAGCGAGGGCAAGTCTTTCCGGCCCAACGACGCCAAGGGTGCGGGCATCGTCCATGAGGTGGTCGCCAAGGGCGGCGAGGTCGAGGCGGCTAGGGCCTGGATCAAGGGCGGCGGCAAGGCCGTCCAGCCGTGGGATGTGAAGGGCTTCAAACTGCCGGGCGGCGGTCCCTATCATCCGGCGGGCATCCAGAATTTCCTGGTCGGCAACGCCATGGTCAGGAAGCAGAGCTACGGCAACTACCCGGCCGTGCTGAACCTGATGAAGGCCGTCTATGAGGGCGTTCAGGTTCCGATGGACGCGGCCCTGCGCATCGAGACCCGCTACTTCATCAAGACCCTGATGACGCCTGAGGCCCAGGGCATGATCCGGTCGCTGTTCCTGTCGAAACAGGAGCTGGACAAGGGCGCCGTGCGTCCGGCCGACGTGCCCAAGTCGGACCCCAAGAAGGTCACGGTGATCGGCGCCGGCATGATGGGCGCGGGCATCGCCTATGTTCAGGCCCTGGCCGGGATCGAGACCATCCTGATCGACCGCGACCAGGAGAGCGCCGACAAGGGCAAGGCCCATGTCGAGGAACTGCTGAAGAAGCGTCTGTCGCGCGGCCAGATCGACCAGGCCAAATACGACGCCCTGTTGGGTTCGGTCACCGCCACCACCGACTACGACCTGATCAAGGGGTCGGATCTGGTGATCGAGGCGGTGTTCGAAAACCGCGAGATCAAGGCCGACGTGACCCGTCGCGCCGAGGCCCAACTGGCGCCTGGCGCGGTGTTCGGATCGAACACCTCGACCCTGCCGATCACCGGCCTGGCCGAGGCCAGCGTGCGGCCCGAGGATTTCATCGGCATCCACTTCTTCTCGCCCGTCGACAAGATGATGCTGGTCGAGATCATCCTGGGCGAAAAGACCGGCCAGGCGGCGATCGCCAAGTCGCTGGACTATGTCATGAAGATCAAGAAGACGCCGATCGTCGTCAACGACGGCCGCGGCTTCTACACCTCGCGCTGCTTCGGCACCTATGTGGCCGAGGGCATGGCCATGCTGGAGGAAGGCTACGCCCCCGCCCTGATCGACAATATCGGCCGCATGACCGGTATGCCGCGCGGCCCGCTGGAGATGCACGACGACGTCGCGTTGGACCTCAGCGTCAAGATCGCCAAACAGACGGCCCAGGATCTGGGCGACGCCTACCAGCCGCTGCCGGGGTCCGAGATCGTTCGCAAGATGGTCGAGGAGCTGGGCCGTTATGGCCGCAAGAACGGCAAGGGCTTCTACGACTATGACGTCAAGCCCAAGGTCATCTGGCCCGGGCTGGCCGAACTGGCCCCGGTGACGATCGACGATTCGACGCCCGAAATGGTCGCCGACCAGAAGCGCCGCCTGCTGTTCCGCCAGGCGGTCGAGGTGGCGCGTTGCTGGGAAGAGGGCGTCATCGACGACCCGCGCGAGGCCGATGTCGGCGCCATCCTGGCCTGGGGTTTCGCGCCCTGGACCGGCGGCCCGATCACCTACATCGACCAATACGGGCTGAAGGCCTTCGTCGAGCAGGCCGACCTCTATGCCGACCAGTACGGTGACCGCTTCGCGCCGCCGCGACTGCTGCGCGACATGGCCGCCAAGGGCGAGACCTTCTACGGCCGGTTCGGCAAGGCGAAGCAGGCGGCCTGAACTTGCCGCCCCTTCCCAGAAGGGGCGCGGGTTTTTTGAACGTGGATTGAACCGTCCGGCGTGGGTTTCACACCTGTCTCCTGCCGATCTGGCCAAGGAGATAGACATGACCACCCCGAAATCCTCCGCCCTGTCCGCCGAGGAACAGGCCGTCCTGCGCCGCCTGGAGCGTCAGCCTGGGTTCTTCGAGCTGGCGGGGGGCCTGTTCACGGACGGCGGCGCCTGGTCGACCCTGCTCATGATGACGGCGGAAATCGGCCTGTTCATCGGCGGCGCCTGGTGCGCGTGGCGGTTCGGACAGTCGGTCGAGACGCTGGAGGCCCTGCGCTGGGGCCTTCCCGCGCTGGGCATGATATTGATGTCGTTCACCATCAAATTCGCCTTCTGGCCGGTGATGCACATCAATCGTCTGAAGCGCCAGGTCGCCCAGTTGGAGCTGCGCCTGACCCGCGATTTCCGCTGACGGTATGCGGGGGCAAGCGCGCGCCTTCGACCGCGAGGGGGATGCACAGCTCGTGCGTCAAGCCCAGGGCGGGTCCGCCGTGGCCTTTCAGGCCCTGGCCGGGCGCTGGAACCGCAGGCTCATCGCCCATGCCTGGCGCTTGCTCGGCGACCAGGAGGCGGCCTGCGATGCGGCGCAGGCCGCCTGGGTCGAGATCGCGCGCGGCCTGACCCGGCTGCGCGATCCCGTCGCCTTTCCGGCCTGGGCGTTTCGCATCACCACGCGTCAGGCCGCCACGCTGATCCGACAGCGACAGGCCGATCGTCGGCTGGCTCGGGTTCTGGAGCAGGCGGCCGCGTCAGAGCCTTCCGCCATCTCGCCGACCTCGTCGGAGTTTGTCGCCAGCACGGCGCTGCACGCCGCGATCCGGCGCCTGCCGCCGACCCAGAGAGCCGCCCTGGCCCTGCACCATTTCGAAGCCCTGACCGTGGCCGAGGTGGCCGTGGCGCTCGATACGCCGGTCGGCACGATCAAGACCCGCCTCATGTATGCGCGGCTCAAGCTGAAAGCCGCTTTGGAAGGAGAGACCCATGACTGATCTCGACGCCCGTATCGATGCGGCCCTGCATGAGGAGGAGCGCCGCCTGCTCGAACAGATCGGCGATGAGCCGCCCTTTCTGGATCAGGCGCTGGGGCTGTTCCGACGTCGCAATGCGTGGGTCAATTGGCTGATGATGATCAGCCAGACCCTTCTGTTCGTCGCGGGGACCTATGCGGCCTGGCGGTTCTTCCAGGCCGCCGAAATCCTGGACGCCGTTCGCTGGGGCCTGCCGTCGGCGGTTCTTCTGCTCATGGCGCTGATCATCAAGCTTTCGATGTGGCCCGAGATGCAGATCCGCCAACTCAGACTGGACATCGCCCGTCTGCGCGGATTGTCTGACGACCGGACCTAGCTGGAGACGCCATGCCGAGCCGTCTGATCAAGACCGCCGCCCTGTCACAACAGGTGATCGAGGCGGGCGAAGGGCCGCTGGTCATCCTGATCCATGGCTTCCCGGAACTGTCCATCAGTTGGCGCGCCCAGGTCCAGGCTCTGGCGAACGCGGGCTATCGCGCCGTGGCGCCGGATATGCGCGGCTATGGCGGAACGACCGGGCCGGGGCGGCGGACGCAGGACCACGCCCTGCCGCAACTGGTCGACGACATGGTCGCCCTGGTCGCGGCCCTGGGCGAGCGCCAGGCGGTGGTCGTCGGTCATGACTGGGGCGCGCCGGTGGCCTGGCATTGCGCCTTGATGCGGCCCGATGTCTTTCGCGCCGTCGTCGGTCTCAGCGTGCCGTTTCAGCCGCGCGTCGAGACCGGCCCGCCCATCGCCGCCATCAAGGCGATCTCTGAAAGCGCGGGCCTGGGCGACCTCTATATCGTCCGTTTCCAGGACATGACCGACCAGATCGAATTCGACGGCGATCCGGCCACGGCCCTGCGCAAATGCTTCTGGGCCTATGACGGCGCGACGCCCGCCGAGGCCCGGTCGACGGGTTTCATCCCCAGGGGCCGAACCCTGCTGGAGAGCGTCTCGGACGCCGCGACCCTGCCGCCGTGGATGAGCGCGGAGCTGTTCGCCGAATATGTTGCGGCCTTTTCGGCGCGGGGCTTCAAACAGCCGATGGACTGGTACCGCTGTATGGACCTGAACTGGGAACGGACGGCCGATCTTCAGGGGCGAAAGATCACCGTCCCGGCCGCCTTCGCCGTCGGCGAACACGACCCGGTGCGCCATTACACCGGACGCCATGAGAAGACCCTGGGCGACTGGGCGCCCAATCTGCGCGTCAGCCAGGTCATTCCCGGCGCCGGCCACTGGCTTCAGCAGGAACGGCCCGATGCGGTGAACCGCCTGCTGCTGGACTTCCTTGCGGGCCTGGACGCCTAGACCGGATCAGTCGGCGCCGGTTCCGGCGTCGAGGGCGTGTCGGGCAGGGGGATGAATTCGTGGTCGTCGCCGTCGGGCAGCTTCATCCGGCCCGCCTTCCAGTCGGCCTTGGCCGCGTCGATCCGGTCCTGAGACGAGGCGACGAAATTCCACCAGATCAGGCGCGGTCCCACCGGTTCGCCCCCCAGCACCATGACGGTGGACCGTTCCTGGGCCTTGATCGTCGGCTCGGCGTTCGGCTCCAGCACGATCATCTGGCCGGCGTGGAAGACCCGGTCGCCGACTTCAATGGACCCCGAGGCCACGTACAGCGCCCGCTCTGAATAGCCGCCCGCGCCCTTGCCCGGCGGCGGCGCGGTGCGCACGCCCGGCTGCAACTCCCAATGGACATAGAACAGCGGCGAGGAGGTCTTCACCCGCGCTGTCGCGCCATAGGCCTCGCCCGCCACCAACCGCGCGAACAGGCCCTGATTGTCATAGGCGGGCAGATCCGGCCCGGCGTAGTGCATGAAGTTCGGGTCGCGATCCTCGCTCTCGACGGGCAGGGCGATCCAGGCCTGCATACCGTGCATGGGACCGCCCTGGGCCGCCTTCAACGGGTCGGTGCGTTCGGAATGGACGACCCCCTTGCCGGCGGTCATCCAGTTGACCTCGCCCGGGCGGATGGCCTGGGTCACGCCGGTGTTGTCCCGGTGCATGATCTCGCCCTCGAACAGATAGGTCAGGGTCGACAGGCCGATGTGCGGATGCGGCCGCACATTGATCGCCTCGGACCCCGGCGCGAAATCGGCCGGACCCATCTGGTCCAGGAAGATGAAGGGACCGACCATGCGTCGCGAATGGAAGGGCAGGACGCGCCCGACCTCGAACCCGCCCAGATCCTTGCGCCGCGCGTTGATCACCATCTCGATCATTGAGGAGTCTCCCTGTCGGCGAATCCTAGCCTTGCGACTCGGCGGCCGCCAAGCGGCTTGATGTTATTTTGGTAACAAGGTAACATTATCCATGCACATTGAACGTGTCCAAACGGGCGTCAGGGTCGAAAAGCGTCTGCTCAAGGTGCTCAAGGCCCTGGCGGAACATCAGGACCGAAGCCTCGGCGACCTGCTCGAGGGGATCGTCTTGCACGCGTTCGAGGGTCGTGCGCCCTTTTCCCCGGCCACTCTGGACGTCATCCAACAGCTAAGGGCGGTCTATGGTCTGGACCTGACCGCCGCGAACAGCCACGCCCTGACCGAGCGCGGCCATGCCGACTGAGCAGGCGCTGCTGCAACGGTTCCAGCGCGGGGACATCGACGCCGCGACGTTCGGGCATCGCGACCATGTGCGGACGGCCTGGGCCATGCTGGGACCGCAGAACATGACCTTCCACCAGGCCTATGCGGCGTATCGGAGCGGGCTGGTGCGCCTGACGCGAGCGGCCGGCGTTCCCGAGAAATTCAGCGAAACCCAGACGCTCGGCTGGCTGGCCCTGGTGCATGAAGCCGTGGCCCGGACGGGCGAGGCGTCGGATTTTGTCGCCTTCGAAGCGGCGGCCGGACTTCACCGCCATTCGCTTGCGGATCGCTATCCGGCTGCGCGGTTGAACGGCGCGGCCGCCAGGACCGGCCTGATCCTGCCCTAGCCGACGTGCGGCGTGACGATGCCGAGCGGCAGGGCGGTCACATTCTTCACGCCGCGCGTGACGATGTGGCTCTCGCAGTCCGAGACGATGCCCAGGGCCAGCAGTTTCTCGCGCAGGAATTTGTCGAAGGCGTGCATATCGCGCGTGATGATGCGCAGCACATAGTCCTCGCGTCCGGTGATGGTGGCGCACTGCACCACCTCGGCCCAGTCGGCGACGGCGGCTTCGAACGCGGCCAGGTTTTCCGTGGACGGAAGGTTCAGCTTGACGATGGCGTAGACCTCGAAATCCAGGCCCAGCTTGGCGGCGTCCAGCAGGGTGACGCGCCGGGTGATCAGGCCCGAATCCTCCAGCCGCTTGATCCGGCGCCAGCAGGGCGAGGCCGACAGACCCACGCGATCAGCCACCTCGGCCACCGACAGTCCGGCGTCCTGTTGCAGGATGTCCAGAATCCGGGCGTCGATGGGATCGAGTTCGTCCGCCAAGGCGTTTCTCCGATTCAGAATGCCACGCAATAAAATACCTCTGAACTGGGTTATGCAAGACGGAATTGCGCGAGCTTTCCCCCGCGCAGTCGTGCTATCAGGCGCCGATAGGGAAAAACGCTGCGGTCCAGAAACGGCAGGACATATGAAGAAGAACACCCAACCGCTTTCGCTGCGGGTGCCCGAACCCACGGGTCGTCCGGGCGACGCGCCGGACTTCAGCCATATCCGCATGGACGGTCCCGGCGTCATGGCGCGGCCTGAGGTCTCGACCACGGCGCACGCCATGCTGGACCACGCCTTCGGTCTGATCCGGGTGTTGGACGACGAGGGCAAGGCCGTCGGCCCGTGGAATCCGCGCCTGGACCCCGTGACCCTGCGCCGCGGCCTGAAGGCCATGATCCTGACCCGCGCCTTCGACGAGCGGATGCACCGCGCCCACCGCCAGGGCAAGACCAGCTTCTATATGAAATGCACCGGCGAAGAGGCCATCGCCGTGGCGCAAGGGATGCTGCTGCCGCGCGAGGACATGGGCTTTCCGACCTATCGCCAGCAGGGCCTGCTGATCGCCCGGGGCTATCCCCTGGTCGACATGATGAACCAGATCTATTCCAACGCCGCCGACCCGATCAAAGGGCGGCAGTTGCCGATCATGTATTCGTCCAAGGACTTCGGCTTCTTCACCATCAGCGGCAATCTGGGCACCCAGTATCCCCAGGCCGTCGGCTGGGCCATGGCCAGCGCCTACAAGGGCGATGACAAGATCGCCATCACCTGGATCGGCGACGGTTCGACAGCCGAGAGCGACTTCCATTCGGCCCTGACCTTCGCGGCCGTCTATCGTGCGCCGGTGATCCTGAACATCGTCAACAACCAGTGGGCCATCAGCTCCTTCATGGGCATCGCCGGGGGCATGGAGACGACCTTCGCCTCCAAGGCCGTGGGCTACGGCCTGCCGGCCCTGCGGGTCGACGGCAACGACTTCCTGGCCGTCTGGGCCGCCACCGCCTGGGCCGAGGAGCGCGCCCGTTCGAACCAGGGCGCGACGGTCATCGAAATGGTCACCTATCGCGGCGCGCCGCACTCCACCTCCGACGATCCCAGCCGCTATCGGCCCGGCGACGAGCATGAGAAATGGCCGCTGGGCGATCCGATCGAACGGTTGAAACAGCACCTGATCGCCCTGGGCGAATGGTCCGAGGCCCAGCAGACCGAGGCCGAGGCGGACGCCGTCGAACAGGTCCGCGCCGCCGGCAAGGAATCCGAGGCCGTCGGCACGCTCGGCCAGTCACGCCCCAGCGTGAAGACGATGTTTGAAGACGTCTATTCGACCGAGGACTGGCGCCTGGTCGAACAGCGCCGCGAGGTGGGAGTCTGAGCATGACCACCCAACCGATGAACATGATCCAGGCCCTGAACTCGGCCATCGACGTCAAGATGACCGAGGACCCCAACGTGCTCAGCTTCGGCGAGGACGCGGGCTATTTCGGCGGCGTCTTCCGCGTCACCGACCATTTGCAGAAGAAGCACGGCCTGACCCGCAGTTTCGACGCCCCGATCTCGGAAACCGGCATCGTCGCCGCCGCCCTGGGCATGGCGACCTATGGCCTGCGTCCGGTCGTGGAGATTCAGTTCGCCGACTACATCTATCCGGCCTATGACCAACTGGTCTCGGAAGCCGCCAAGATCCGCTATCGCTCGGCCGGAATGTTCACCACCCCGATCACGGTGCGCAGCCCCTATGGGGGCGGCATCTTCGGCGGCCAGACGCACAGCCAGTCGCCCGAAAGCCTGTTCACCCACATCGCGGGCCTGAAGGTCGTCATCCCCTCCAATCCCTATGACGCCAAGGGCCTGCTGACCGCCGCCATCGAGGACGATGATCCGGTGGTCTTCTTCGAACCGAAGCGCCTGTACAACGGCCCGTTCGACGGCTGGCACGAAAAGCCGGTCTCGCCATGGAAGACCCAGGACCTGGCCCAGGTGCCCACCGGCAAATACGTCGAGCCGCTGGGCAAGGCGCGGATCATGAGGGAGGGCGCGGACGTCACCATTCTGGCCTACGGCACCATGGTCTGGGTCTCGCTGGCCGCCGCCGAACACGCGGGCGTAGACGCCGAGGTGATCGACCTGCGCTCGCTCGTGCCGCTGGACATCGAGACCATCGAGACCTCGGTGAAGAAGACCGGCCGCTGTGTCATCGTGCATGAGGCGCCGAAAACCTCGGGCTTCGGCGCCGAACTGTCGGCCCTGGTTCAGGAACGCTGCTTCTATCATCTGGAGGCGCCGATCGCGCGGGTGACCGGCTGGGACACGCCCTATCCGCACGCCTTCGAATGGGAGTATTTCCCCGGTCCCGAACGGGTGGCCGACGCCCTGAAGGCCGTCATGTCGGGAGGCCGCTGATATGGGTCGTTTCGTCTTCAAACTGCCCGACGTGGGCGAGGGCACGGCCGAGGCCGAACTGGTCGGCTGGCACGTCAAGGTCGGGGACATGGTCGGCGAGGATCAGATCGTCGCCGACGTCATGACCGACAAGGCCACCGTCGAGATCACCTCGCCGGTCGGCGGCAGGGTCACCGCCTTGCACGGCGAACCCGGCCAGATGCTGGCCGTGCGCGGACCCCTGGTCGAGTTCGAGGTCGAGGGGGCGGGCAATGCGTCCGCCGACGAACCGGCTCCGGCCCCAACTCCCGCAGCGAAAGCGGAGACGGCCCCGGCCCCCGCCGCCAAGCCGGAACCCGCCGCCGCGCCCGCCGCTGCGGCTTCGGGCGCCAACTATGTCTTCAAGCTTCCCGATGTCGGCGAAGGCACGGCCGAGGCCGAACTGGTCGGCTGGCACGTCAAGGCGGGAGACACGGTCGCCGAGGACCAGATTCTGGCCGACGTCATGACCGACAAGGCGACGGTGGAGATCACCTCGCCCGTCTCAGGCGTCGTTGTCGCCACTCACGGCGAGGCGGGCCAGCAGGTTCCCGTCGGCGGACCCCTGGTCAGCTTCAAGGTCGAGGGCAAGGGCAATGTGAGCGAGGCCGCTCCGGTTCCGGCCGCCGCGCCCAGCGCACCGGCGCCC
>JAFLCT010000053.1 GCA_017302335.1 Caulobacterales bacterium
CGGCGCGCACGTTCTCGGCCGGGGCCAGGCGCGGCGTCAGGGTCGGCCAAAGGCCCAGCGCGGTCAGCGCCTCGCGAGCATAGCGGCCCGCGGGCACGTCCGGCTCGGCCGTCGCCAGTCGACCATCGTCGCCCAGACGCGACACGATTCGACCGGCCAGACCCGGTCCCGGCGTCAGGTCCAACGGCGTTGCCTCGCCCTGGGTCGGGGCGACCAGGACCAGGCGGTTTCCGGCGATGTCGCGCCGGGCGGCGGCGTCGATCAGGCCCCGCTCTTGCAGCCGGTCCATCCATTCGAGGTCGGCGGAGATGAAAAGATCCGCCGGAGCGCCTTGTTCGATCTGTCGCGCCAGTTGCGAGCTTCCGGCGTAAACGGCGCGCGCCTGACCCTTTCCGGCGCGGACATGAGCAGCGATGACGGCGTCGAGAGCCTCTTTCAGGCTGGCGGCCGCGAAGACGGTGAGCGGACGTTCCGGCGTGTTCGGGCCGCGCGAACAGGATGCGGCCGCCAGGGCGGCGCCGGTGAAGGCCAGCAGTGATCGGCGCGACCAAGCGGACTGTCTTGACGACGCGGACATGACGATCTCTCCCAATGGCGGCATCGCCGTATCATGGCGCCGAAGGATGTCTGAGGTCATTTGGCGTCTTGACGATTGATCAAGGTCAAGCGTCGATGCGCGTGGAGTCAAAGCTCCGTGTCTAAGGTTCGCGTATTCAGCGTCCATCTCGCTCCGAGCCTGACGGCCTAAAGCGCATCGCGCCAAGGTCGGCGGGCCGGGTCCCGTCAAGGGCCGAGGGCGCCGGAGGAAACTCCGTCGCCTCCCGTGTTTGGAAAGGAGCTTCCATGGCGTTCGACGCCGGTCGCCTGACCGACGGTTTCGGCCGTCGATTCCGTTATTTGCGCCTGTCGGTGACGGAGGTGTGCAATTTCCGTTGCACCTATTGCCTGCCGGACGGCTGGAAACGCAGCGGCCCTCTCTCGTTTCTGACGCCCGACGAGATCGGACGGCTGACCGCCGCCTTTTCGGACCTGGGTCTGACCAAGGTGCGTCTGACCGGCGGCGAACCCACGGTGCGCAAGGACTTCACCGACATCGTGGCGCGCACGGCCGCCACGCCGGGCGTCGAGAAGGTCGCGGTCACCACCAACGGCTGGAACCTGTCGCGCGGCGTCGAGACATGGCGATCCGTCGGCCTGACCCATCTGAACGTCAGCCTGGACGCCCTGGACGCGGACGCCTTTCACCGCATCACCGGCCATGATCGGTTGGGCGAGGTGCTGACCGGGCTGGATCGGGCGCTGGCGTTGGACCTCCAGGCGGTGAAGGTCAACGCCGTCTTGTTGCGGGAAACCGCCGAGACCGGTTTCGACGCCTGGGCCGACTTCGTTCGGGATCGGCCGGTGTCGGTGCGGTTCATCGAACTGATGCGAACGGCCGATAACGCGGACTTCTTCGCCGCGCACCACGTCGGCGGCGCGGCCTTGCGGACCTGGTTGGAGACGCGTGGCTGGACGCCGGTCGCCAGACCCGCCGACGGCGGCCCGGCCCAGGAATATCGGCATCCCGATCATGCGGGCGCCCTGGGTCTGATCGCCCCCTATGCGCCCGGCTTCTGCGACAGTTGCAACCGCTTGCGGGTCACCGCGCGCGGCAAGCTGAGGCTTTGCCTGTTCGGCGAAGGCGGGGTCGATCTGCGCGACCTACTCGCCGACGACGCGGATCGGCAGGCGCTGACGGAGCGTATCGTCGGGGCCATGTCGGGAAAACGGGCCGGACACCTGCTGGCCCAGAGCGATCCCGGCGACCTGTCCAACCTGGCCCAGCTCGGCGGTTGATCGTCAGGCGTAGCCGGTCGCCTCGGACCAGCTCTCGACCTCGCCCTTGCCCAGAACGCGCGACTGGGGCGGCATATGGTTGTCGATCAGGGGTGTCGGGCGCGCCAGCCGCTCCAGCGCCTCGGGCCGCGTCAATGTGACCTCGGGTCCGTGGACCACCACGCCCTGGGCCGACAGGCTGGCGAAGGCGCGGGACAGGTTTTCCGGCGTCATGCCCAGCAGCGAGGCCAGGATCCGCTTTTCATGCGGCAGGGTGATGGTTTCCTTCAGGCCCTGGCGAACCCGTTGGGTGATCAGATAGTTGGCCAGGCGTTCGGTGCCGCCGCGCAGCTTGTGGTTTTTCACCGCACGAACCAGGCCGCGATAACAACCTGACAGCTCCCGCGCCACGGCGAAGCCGAAATCGGCGTCCTGGCGCATGGTGCGCCTAAGGGCCTGGCCTGACAGCATCAGAATTTCGGAACGTTCCAAGGTGCGCGCCGACATCAGGGAATCGGCGTCCAGAACCACGGCGGCCAGAATGAAGGTCGAGACCGGCCGCAGCACCGTCAGGGTGGTGTCCTTTTCCTTCCAGGACCCCTGAAGTTCGACGATTCCGTCTAGCAGGACATAGAGGAAATCGACCGTGTCGCCTTCCAGCAGCAGGGTGGTTCCCGCTGGAAAACGTTGAAGAAAAGCCCCAGCGGTGACATCACGAAACGTCTCGGCTGACGTGCCTTGGAACAGGGGCAGCGCCTTTACGCGGTCGAGATCGGATGGGCGCATCGTCATGGGAGTCTCCGGGGCGTCTGCTCACAATCGCACCGCGATTGACGAATATCAACCGACCGGGCGGCAGGCGCAGCCCGCTTGATTTTAATCAACCGCATCCCGGTTGTTGATCATAGGCGGCTATGAGGTTGGGTAAATTGCGTATAAATGTGCATCAATACTATCATCTCATTAATTGAGAACAATTATCAATTGACCTTGATCAAATGTCTCTTGCTGCAATCTGACTAGAAGCTGCATCGACCGCTCAAATGGGGGCGGAGGTCAGGTTCTGATCATGGTCGATGCACAACTTCAGGCGCCGGGCGCGAACAAGGCGCTATGGCTCAGCACCCTGGCCTTTACGGCCTGTTTCGCCGTCTGGACGATCTTTTCGATCATCGGAGTCCAGATCAAAGCCGAGCTTGGGCTGAACGAGGCCCAATTCGGTCTGCTCGTCGGCACGCCGATCCTGACCGGATCGCTCATTCGCGTCTTTCTGGGCGTGTGGTCCGATCAACTGGGCGGGCGCATCATCAATGTGATCGTGATGCTGCTGGCGGCGGCGGCGACCTTCCTGCTGTCCTACGCCCACACCTATCCGCAGTTCCTGGCCGCGGCGCTCGGCGTCGGCATCGCCGGCGGCGCCTTCGCGGTCGGCGTGGCCTATGTCTCGAAATTCTTCTCGGTCGAGCGTCAGGGCACGGCCCTGGGAATCTTCGGAGCGGGCAACGTCGGCGCGGCCGTCACCAAATTCGCGGCGCCCTTCGTCATGCTGGCGCTCGGCTGGGAAGCCGTGGCGCAGATCTGGGCCGTGGTCCTGGCGGTCCTGGCGGTGCTGTTCTTTCTGTTCACGTCCGATGATCCGCAGACGGTGGAACGTCGCCGCACAGGCCAGAAGGCCCAACCGACCTGGATGCAGTTGGCGCCCCTGCGCGACATCCGGGTCTGGCGTTTCTCGCTCTATTACTTCTTCGTCTTCGGCGCCTTCGTCGCCCTGGCTCTGTGGCTGCCGCACTATCTGACCGGCGTGTACGGCCTGGGCATCGCCGCGGCCGGTATGCTGGCCGCCGCCTACTCCATTCCAGGCTCGTTGTTCCGCATCTTCGGCGGCTGGCTGTCGGATCGGATCGGCGCGCGCAAGGTGATGTACATCACCTTCGTTCTCAGCGTGGTTTGCACCTTCCTGCTGTCCTATCCGGCGACCACCTATGTCGTCGAAGGGATACGCGGCCCGATCGCCTTCCATGCCGAGATCGGCCTGGTCGGGTTCGTGGCGCTGATCTTCGTGCTCGGCTTCGCCATGAGCCTGGGCAAGGCGGCGGTGTTCAAGCACATCCCGGTCTATTACCCGAACCACGTCGGCGCGGTCGGCGGCCTGGTCGGCATGATCGGCGGTCTGGGCGGCTTCATCCTGCCGATCCTGTTCGGGGTGCTGGCCGACTTCACCGGCGTGTGGACGAGCTGTTTCATGCTGCTGTTCGTGCTGGTCGGCACGGCGCTGGTCTGGATGCATTTCTCGGTCCGCCGCATGGAGGTGGCCCGCGAGCCGACCCTGGCGCGGTTGCCCGAGTTCCCGGAACTGGGCGAGCCGGAACCCGCCCATGTGCTCAACGACTGGCGGCCCGAGGACGAATCCTTCTGGGCCAAGACCGGGCGCAAGATCGCCTTGCGCAACCTGGCGATCTCGATCCCGAACCTGCTGCTGGCCTTCGCGGTCTGGATGTTGTGGTCGATGGTGGCGACACGTCTGAACTCGGTCGGGTTCAAATTCTCGACCGCCGAGCTGTTCTGGCTGACGGCCTTGCCGGCCCTGTCGGGCGCGACCCTGCGTATCTTCTACAGCTTCATGGTGCCGATCGTCGGCGGGCGGCTGTGGACGGTGCTGACCACCTTGTCGCTGCTGATCCCTGCGGTCGGCGTGGGCCTGGCGGTTCAGGATCTGGATACGCCCTATTGGGTGTTCGTGCTGCTGGCCCTGTCCTGCGGCCTGGGCGGCGGGGCCTTCGCCTCGTCGATGTCCAACATCGGCTTCTTCTTCCCCAAGCGGGAGAAGGGCAACGCCCTGGCCATGAACGCCGGCTTCGGCAATCTGGGCGTCAGCGCGCTGCAACTGCTGGCGCCGATCGCGGCCGGTTTCGCCCTGTTCGGCCCGCTGGGCGGCGCGCCCCAGACCGCCGTGGTCGAGGGCGTCCAGCAGCAAATCTGGCTTCAGAACGCCGGATTCATGTGGGCGCCGCTGATCGTGCTGGCCGCGATCGCCGCCTGGTTCGGCATGAACGACGTCGCCTCGGCCCGCGCCTCGTTCAAGGACCAGGCCGTGGTGTTCAAGCGCAAGCACAACTGGCTGATGTGCTACCTCTATATCGGCACCTTCGGCTCGTTCATCGGCTTCTCTGCGGCCTTCCCGCTCTTGGGCCGCACGCTGTTCCCCGACATCAACATCCTGCAAATCGCCTTCCTGGGACCGTTGGTCGGCGCGGCGTCGCGGGCCATGACCGGCTGGGTGTCCGACCGTTGGGGCGGTCAGAACGTCACCCAATGGGTGTTCGTGGCCCTGATGCTCGGCGTCGGCGGCGCGCTCTATTCGACCGGAGCCTTGGGAGGCGCTGAACCTTCGTTCCCGTTGTTCTTCGCCAGCTTCCTGTGGCTGTTCTTCTGGACCGGGGTCGGCAACGCCTCGACCTTCCAGATGATCCCGGCCCTGGTGCGCGCCGATATGCCGCGTCTGATGCCGAACGCCTCGCCGGATGAGCGGCTGAGGTCCTCCGAGCTGGAATCGGCCGCCATCGTCGGCTTCTCGTCGGCCATCGGCGCCTATGGCGGCTTCTTCATCCCGCTGGCCTTCGCCAGTTCGATGGCGGCGACCGGCGGTCCGGCCACGGCCCTGTACGTCTTCCTCGGCTTCTACCTGACCTGCGCGGCGGTGAACTGGGCCTTTTACGCCCGCGGGAACTCCATCCTGAACTCGACCTCCAAAAAGGCGGCCTGATCATGAGCCACACCCTCGACCGTCTCGCCTTCTTCACGCGCAAGACCGAGCTGTTCTCGGACGGGCACGGCGTCATGAACGACGACGACCGCGTCTGGGAGCACGCCTACAGAGACCGCTGGCAGCACGACAAGATCGTGCGCTCCACCCACGGGGTGAACTGCACCGGCTCGTGCTCCTGGAAGATCTACGTCAAGGGCGGGATCGTCACCTGGGAGACGCAACAGACCGACTATCCGCGCACGCGGCCCGAACTGCCCAATCACGAACCGCGCGGCTGCGCGCGGGGCGCCAGCTACAGTTGGTATCTGTACTCGGCCAATCGGGTGAAATACCCGCTGATCCGGTCGCGTCTGCTCAAACACTGGCGGGCGGCGCGGGCGACGATGACGCCGGTGGCCGCCTGGGCGTCGATCCAGGCCGACGCCGCCCAGCGCCAGGACTACGTCAAGATGCGCGGCCGGGGCGGTTTCGTCCGGGCGACCTGGGACGAGGTCAATGAGCTGATCGCGGCGGCCAACGCCCACACCGTCAAGGCGTGGGGACCGGACCGGGTGTTCGGCTTCTCGCCGATCCCGGCCATGTCGATGCTGTCCTATGCGGCGGGCGCCCGATACCTGCAACTGATGGGCGGGGTCTGCGGCTCGTTCTACGACTGGTACTGCGACCTGCCGCCCGCCTCGCCCCAGACCTGGGGCGAACAGACCGACGTTTCGGAATCGGCCGACTGGTACAACTCAGGCTTCCTGCTGCTGTGGGGTTCGAACGTGCCCCAGACGCGCACGCCCGACGCCCACTTCTATACCGAGGCCCGCTATCGCGGGGCCAAGTCGGCGGTGATCTGTCCCGACTATTCCGAGGCGTCCAAATTCTCGGACATCTGGCTGGCGGTGAAACAGGGGACCGACGCGGCCCTGGGCATGGCGTTCGGCCATGTCATCCTGAAAGAGTTCCACATCGATCGCGAGGTTCCCTACTTCCGCGACTATCTGCGTCAGTATTCCGACCTGCCGATGCTGGTGCGTCTGGTTCCCCAGGACGGGGCGCTGGTCCCCGAGCGGATGCTGCGCGCCGCCGACTTTCCGCGCGCCCTGGGCCAGAAGAACAACCCCGACTGGAAGACCGTCGCCATCGACGAGATCTCCGGCAAGGTGGTCGCGCCCAACGGCTCGGCGGGCTTCCGCTGGGGCGAGGACGGTCAGTGGAACCTGGAGGAAAAGGCCGACGGCGCCGAGGTCAGGCTGCGCCTGGGCCTGAAGGGCGTCCACGATTCCGTGCAAGGGGTGCGTTTCCCCTATTTCGGCAACACCGCCGGAAACGGCTTCGCCACGACCGACCATCCCGACGTCCTGGTCCGCAACGTGCCGGTCAAGCGCATGAAGCTGAAGGACGGCGAGGCCTTCGTGACCACGGCCTACGACCTGTTCCTGGCCAACTATGGCGTCGACCAGGGTTTCGGCGGCGAGCATATGCCGACCGGCTTCGACGATCCCGAACCCTATTCGCCAGCCTGGGCCGAAGCCATCACCACGGTGCCGCGCGACCAGATCATCGCCGTGGCGCGCGGCTTCGCGACCAATGCCGAAAAGACCAATGGGCGTTCGATGGTGATCATCGGCGCGGCCATGAACCATTGGTTCCACATGGACATGAACTACCGCGCGGTCATCAATATGCTGGTGATGTGCGGCTGCGTCGGCCAGTCGGGCGGCGGTTGGTGTCATTATGTCGGCCAGGAAAAGCTGCGGCCTCAGTCCGGCTGGGCGCCGGTCGCCTTCGGCCTGGACTGGAACCGGCCGCCGCGTCAGCAGAACTCGACCTCCTTCTTCTACGCCCACACCGATCAGTGGCGTTACGAGACGGTGGCGATGTCGGAAATCCTGTCGCCGACGGCGCCCGATGGCGACTGGGGCGGGTCGATGATCGACTACAACGCCCGCGCCGAGCGCATGGGCTGGCTGCCGTCGGCCCCGGCCTTGAAGACCAATCCTCTGGAGGTCGCCCGCGCGGCGGCGGCGGCGGGCGTCGATCCGAAGGCCTATACGGTCCAGGCGCTGAAGGATCGGTCGCTGGAGATGTCCTGCATGGACCCCGACGATCCGCACAACTGGCCGCGCAATATGTTCGTCTGGCGCTCGAACCTGCTCGGTTCATCGGGCAAGGGCCACGAATATTTCCTCAAACACCTGTTGGGGGCCTCGCACGGGGTTCAGGGCAAGGACCTGGGCGAGGACGGCGCGGCCAGGCCGACCGAGGTCGCCTGTCACGACACGGCGCCGGAGGGCAAGCTGGACCTGCTGGTGACGCTGGACTTCCGTATGTCCACCACGGCGGTCTATTCCGACATCGTTCTGCCGACGGCCACCTGGTACGAGAAGAACGACCTCAACACCTCGGATATGCACCCCTTCATCCACCCGCTGACGGCGGCGGTGGACCCGTCGTGGGAATCGCGCAGCGACTGGGACATCTTCCGCGGTCTGGCCAAGACCTTCTCTGAGGTCTGTCCCGAGGTGCTGGGCGTCGAAAAGGACGTGGTCCTGACCCCGATCCAGCACGACAGCCCCGCCGAATTGGCCCAGGCCTATGACGTCAAGGACTGGTGGAAGGGCGAGTGCGAACCGATCCCCAACCAGACCATGCCGCAGATCACCGTGGTCGAGCGCGATTATCCGAACCTCTACAAGAAGTTCACCTCGCTGGGACCGTTGATGACCAGGGTCGGCAACGGCGGCAAGGGTCTGACCTGGAACACCGAACACGAGGTCAAGCTGTTGGCCGACCTGAACGGCGCGGTTCTGGGCGAGGGCGTGTCCGAGGGCCTGCCGCGCATGGAGACGGCGGTTCAGGCCTGCGAGGCGGTGCTGATGCTGGCGCCGGAAACCAACGGCGAGGTCTCGGTCAAGGCCTGGGCGGCGCTGTCCAAGCACACCGGGCGCGACCACGGCCACCTGGCCGAACCCAAGGAAGACGAGAAGATCCGCTTCGCCGACATCGTGGCCCAGCCGCGCAAGATCATTTCCTCGCCGATCTGGTCGGGGCTGGAATCCGAGCACGTCTGCTATGCGGCCAACTACACCAACGTCCATGAACGGATTCCCTGGCGCACCCTGTCGGGCCGACAAGAGCTGTATCAGGATCACCCGTGGATGCGCGCCTTCGGCGAGGCGCTGTGCGTCTACCGTCCGCCGCTGGACCTGAAGACGCTGTCCATCAAGGGCCGCAAGCCCAACGGCGAAACCGAGATCGAGCTGAACTTCATCACCCCGCACCAGAAGTGGGGCATCCACTCGACCTATTCCGACAACCTGATGATGCTGACGCTGAACCGCGGCGGGCCGGTCATCTGGATTTCGGAGATCGACGCCAAGCGCGCCGGCATCGTCGACAACGACTGGGTCGAGCTGTTCAACACCAACGGCGCCATCGCGGCGCGGGCGGTGGTGTCTCAGCGCATCCGTGAAGGCACGACCTTCATGTACCACGCCCAGGAGAAGATCGTGAATACGCCGGGGTCCGAGATCACCGGCCAGCGCGGCGGCATCCACAACTCGGTCACCCGCATCGTTCTGAAGCCGACCCACATGATCGGCGGCTATGTCCAGCTCGCCTACGGCTTCAACTACTACGGCACGGTCGGCTCCAACCGCGATGAATTCGTGGTCGTCCGCAAGATGAAGACGGTCGACTGGCTGGACCAACCCCTCGACGCCCAGGAGGCCGCCCAATGAAGGTCCGCGCCCAGATCGGCATGGTGCTGAACCTCGATAAATGCATCGGGTGCCACACCTGCTCCGTCACCTGCAAACACGTCTGGACCAATCGCGAAGGCGTCGAATACGCCTGGTTCAACAACGTCGAGACCAAGCCCGGCGTCGGCTATCCCAAGGACTGGGAGAACCAGAAGCGCTGGAACGGCGGCTGGCGGCGCAAGAAGAACGGTCGGATCGAACCGCGCATGGGCGCCAAATGGCGCATCCTGGCCAAGATCTTCGCCAACCCCGATCTGCCGGAGATCGACGACTACTACGAGCCGTTCACCTTCGACTACGCCCATCTCCAGACCGCGCCGGAGATGAAGCATTTCCCCACCGCCCGGCCGCGTTCGGCCATCACTGGCGAGCGGATGGAAAAGATCGAATGGGGTCCGAACTGGGAGGAGATCCTGGGCGGCGAGTTCGCCAAACGGTCCCAGGACTATAATTTCGAGGGCGTCCAGAAGGAGATCTACGGGGCCTTCGAAAACACCTTCATGATGTACCTGCCCCGGCTGTGCGAACACTGCCTGAACCCGACCTGCGTGGCCGCCTGTCCGTCGGGCGCGATCTATAAGCGCGAGGAGGACGGCATCGTCCTGATCGATCAGGACAAGTGCCGCGGCTGGCGTATGTGCGTGTCGGCCTGTCCCTACAAGAAAATCTATTACAACTGGGAATCCGGCAAATCCGAGAAATGCGTCTTCTGCTATCCGCGCATCGAGGCGGGGATGCCGACGGTCTGTTCCGAGACCTGTGTAGGCCGCATCCGCTATCTGGGCGTGCTGCTGTATGACGCCGACCGCATCGAAGCCGCCGCCGCGACGCCGGACGAGGGCGATTTGTATCAGGCCCAGCTTGATGTCTTCCTGGATCCCAACGACCCGGACGTGATCGCCCAGGCCCGCGCCGACGGCGTGCCCGAAGCGTGGATCGAGGGCGCCCGGCGCAGCCCGATCTGGAAGATGGCGATGGAATGGAAGGTGGCCTTCCCGCTGCATCCCGAATACCGGACCCTGCCGATGGTCTGGTACGTGCCGCCGCTGTCGCCGATCCAGAACGCGGCCGCCGCCGGTGCGTTGGAGATGGACGGTGAAATGCCCGACGTCCGCTCGCTGCGGATACCGGTCAAATACCTGGCCAACCTGCTGACCGCCGGGGTCGAGGAGCCGGTGGTCCAGGCGCTGGAGCGGATGATGGCGATGCGCGCCTATATGCGCGCCCGCTCTATCGACGGCCGCATCGACCACAACATCGCCGAGCGCGTCGGTCTGACCGCCGCCCAGATCGACGAGATGTACCACATCATGGCGATCGCCAATTTCGAGGACCGCTTCGTCATCCCGACGACGCACCGTGAAACGGCCGAAGACGCCTATGAGCTGCGCTCGGATTGCGGCTTCACCTTCGGCAACGGCTGCTCGGGTGGCCGCACCGAGATCGGCCTGTTCGGCATGGACAAGCGATCGCGCGCCAAGCCTGTCGCGAAGGTGTCCTGAGATGGCTCTGATCTATCGCGCCCTGGGCCTGATGCTGGGCTACCCGAGCGAGGAGCAGCGGCGGGTGATGTCGTCGATCCTCGACGTGGTCGCCGAAGAGAGGCGAATCCCGCAGCCGGTGGCCCGCGCGCTGGCGCGCCTGGGCGAACGGCTGGCCCAGGCGGACATCTACGACCTGCAAGAAGACTATGTGCAGGTGTTCGACCGGACCCGCACCTTGTCGTTGAACCTGTATGAGCACGTCCACGGCGAAAGCCGCGATCGCGGCCAGGCCATGGCCAATCTGATCGAGCTGTACCGTCAGCACGGTCTGGAGCTGGCGGCCAAGGAACTGCCCGATCACCTGCCGGTGTTCCTGGACTTCCTGTCGGTGCTGCCGGATGAGCAGGCGGCCTCGCTGCTGGGCGAGGCGGCCCATGTGCTGGAGGTCCTGGCCGAACGGCTGCACAAGAAGGCCAGCCCCTATCGGGCGGTGTTCGGCGCCCTGGTCGCCCTGTCGGACGCGGCGCCGGATTCCCAGGCGGTCGCGGCCATGCTGAGCGAACCCGAGGAAGATCCCGACGACCTGGCCGCGCTGGACAAGGCCTGGGAGGAGACCGCCGTCACCTTCGGCCCGTCGACGGACGACGGCTGTCCCAAGGCCGAGGCGATGCTGAAGGTCATGAACGGCGAACCCCGAGCCGACCGTCCCAACGGTCAGGCCGCCTAGAGGAGCACGGTGATGGACATCAACTTCCTGGCCTTCGGGGTTTATCCCTACATCGCCCTGGCGGTGCTGACGATCGGCTCGGTCCTGCGGTTCGACCGCGAGCAGTACACCTGGCGCAGCGGGTCGTCGCAACTGCTGCGCCGACGTCAGCTCGTGACCGGCTCGGTGCTGTTCCACCTGGGCATACTGGCCATTTTCGGCGGCCATTTCGTGGGGCTGTTGACGCCGGTGGCGGTGTGGGACGCGCTGGGCGTCAGCCACGGGTTCAAACAGATGCTGGCTATCGTCGCCGGTGGTGTGGCGGGCGCCTTCTGCCTGGCGGGCGGTCTGTTGCTGCTGCATCGACGGCTGTTCGATCCCCGCATCCGCGCCACCTCCAGCTTCGGCGACACGGCCATTCTGATCATTCTGATGATCCAGTTGTGCCTGGGCCTGGCGACCATCCCGCTGTCGCTGGGTCACCGCGACGGCTCGGAGATGGTCAAATTCATGAACTGGGCGCAGGGGATCTTCACCTTCAACCCGCTGGCTTCGACCTATGTCGCGGACGTGAATGGGGTCTTCAAGGCGCATCTGACGCTGGGCATGACCATCCTGCTGATCTTCCCCTTCACCCGCCTGGTTCATATGCTGTCGGCGCCGATCTGGTACCTGAACCGGCGAGGCTGGCAGTTGGTGCGGACCAAGCGCGCCATGCCGATCGACCGTCGCCGGATCGGGGTCCGTCGATGAGCGCCGCCCGCAGCCAGGTCGTCGACGGGGTCCAGATTCCCGAACGGCTGATCGCCGAAGAGGCCCAGAACCACCCGGCCGAAACCGCCGAGGAGGCGCGTCGCGCCGCCGGTCACGCCCTGGCGATCCGGGCGTTGCTGCTGGATCGCGCCCACACCCTGGGTCTCGAACCGGAGGCGGTGGTCGAGGACGACGGCCGTGAGGAAACGCCCGAAGAAGCCCTGATCCGCGCCGTGCTCGACGCGGAGGTCACGGTGGAGACGCCGGACAAGACCGAATGCCGCCGGGTTTATGACGCCCGCCGAGAGGCCTTTCGCACCCCGACCCTGACCGAGGCTTCGCACATCCTGATCGCACCGGATGAAGACACGCCCGCCGAGTGGGACGCGGCGCGGGTCCGCGCCCAGGCCCTGATCGAGGCCCTGACCGACCCGACCATCCGCTTCGCCGATCTGGCCAAGGCTCACTCGGCCTGTTCTTCGGCCGGGATCGGCGGTTCGCTGGGCCAGCTCAGCCCCGGCGACCTGACCGCATCGGTCGAGATCGGCCTGGCGCGGCTGGCGCCGGGTGAAGTCGGCGCCGAACCGGTGCGCTCGCGGTTCGGCTGGCACGTGCTGCGCCTGGATCGCCGCATCGAGGGTCGCGACCTGCCGTTCGAACACGTCCGCGACCAGATCGCCCTGCACCTGGAGAGCCGGGCCTGGACGGCGGCGGCCACGCGCTATGTCGCGGGTCTGGCCTCCGAGGCGCGCGGGCAGGGGGTGGCTTTGGTGTTGAGCGAAGACGGGCGCGTCGGCGACGGGGTCCTGTCCCTAGGCGACCTGCTTCAAGACCACGAAGGCGTGGCCGAACGGGTCGAGACCTGGCTGGGGGAGGTCGATCCCGAACTGGCCGAACAGGTCAGGACGGCGGCTGGGGCGGAACAGGTCGACTTCGCGGACTTCGTGCGCGACCAGATCGCCGACTTCGTCAGGGACGCCGATGACGAACGTTGGACCCGCTTGATCTCGGCCGCCCAGGGCGCCGAGGACCCGGCCCTGGGCTGCGTGCGCGCCATCCTGAAGAGCAAGGTCCAACCGGCGGCCCGCGCCTACACCCTGATCAAGAGAGCCTGATATGCGGTACATCATTCCCGCCCTCGCTGCCGCCGTTCTGGTTCCGGGCGCCGCGCTGGCGCAGACGGCGTCCCCGACGGCGACGCCCGCCGCCGGGGCCATTCCGGGAACGATCCTGTTCGACAGCCGCACCCGCTATGAGGCGGTGCGTCAGGACGGCTTGGACGACGCGGACGCCCTGACCGCGCGTCTGCGCCTGGGTTGGCGCAGCCCGACCGTCTCGAACTTCACCTTCCTGGTCGAGGGCGAGGCGGTTCAGGGGCTTGTCGACGACTTCAACGACACCATTCACGGCCCGCCGACCCGCGCCGTGGTGGCCGATCCCGACACGCTGGAGTTGAATCGTCTTCAGGTTTCATGGACCGGCCTGCCCGACACCGAGGTGACCGTGGGGCGCCAGCGCATCGTATTGGGCAATGCGCGCTATGTCGGCAATGTCGGCTTCCGCCAGAATGAACAGACTTTCGACGCCGTGCGGGTGACGACGACGGCGTTCAAGCCGCTGACCCTCACCTATGCCTATATCGACCGCGTGCATCGGGTGTTCGGCGACGACAGCCCGGTCGGGGAATGGCGGTCGGACAGCCACATCGTTCACGCCGAAACCGCGACCCCGGCGGGACAGTTGTCGTTCGACGGCCAGTGGCTGGATTTCGAAAACGCGCCCGGCCAGTCGTCGACCACCGTGGGGGCGCGCCTAGCGGGCGGACGACCGGTCGGAAGCGGCTGGTCGGTCAACTGGGTGCTCGAATATGCGCACCAGACCGAATACGGCGACAACCCCGCCCAGTTCGATCTGGGGTATGGCCAACTGGCGGCGGGTCTGGCGCATGGCCCGTTCACCGTGACCCTGGCCCGCGAACGGTTGGACGGAGACGGCGTTCGAGGGTTCCAGACGCCGTTGGCGACGCTGCACGCCTTTCAGGGCTGGGCCGACGTGTTTCTGACCACGCCCGCGCGCGGCCTGACCGACGATTCGATCACGGCGACCTATGCCTGGACATCGCCGCCGGTCGGGCGGCAGGTGGTGTTCGTCGGCGCCTGGCGCGACTTTTCCGACAGCCACGGCGATCTCGACTTCGGTCGAGAGTTCGATGTTTCGGCCCGCCTGACCCTAGACGCCCGCTGGGCCGTCGAGACCAAGGCGGCCCTGTTCGACGGCGCCGGTCCCTATGCGGATCGCGACAAGCTCTGGATGGCGCTGGAGTACAAATTCTGACCAGGGGTCGTTCCCGTGGGAGACGTCGAGATGAAGGATGCGCCCGTCATCGAACCGATTCCGACGGCCCTGCTGGCCGAGCCGTTGAACTGGCTGTTCGCCGAACATTATCGGCACCGACAGTTCTGCGGTCTGATCGAACGGATTGCGGCCAGCCCGACGCTGATGGGCGCGGAAATCCAGGAGGCGCTGGCCTTCCTGCGCCACGACCTGCCTCTGCACATCGTCGATGAAGAGGACGACCTGTTCCCCTTGCTGCGGCGACGCTGCGAACCGGCGGACGAGCTAGACCGCGCCCTGGGCAGCCTGTCGGCGGATCACAGGGACGACATCGAGATCGTCGCGCAACTGGTCCGCCTGTTGGAGACCGCCCTGCGTCTGGATCGTCCGATCGCCGCGAATGTGCGCGCCCAGCGTCAACTCCGCGCCTTCATCACCCGCGAACGCGCCCATATCGCCCTGGAGAATGCGGTGGTCCTGCCCATCGCGCGGCTGAGGCTGACCCAGGAGGATCTGGAGGTCTTCTCGCGTCGCATGGCGGCGCGTCGCGGGCTGCCGGACCGTCCGGTCTCGACATCGGACGCGGCGTCGTGATCCAGACGCTGTTCGACAACAATCTGAACTGGGCCGCCGCCCGCGCCCGGGCCGACGCCGGTTGGCTCCAGCATCGCCAGGACGCCGCCTCGCCGGGATATCTGTGGATCGGCTGCTCGGACAACCGCGTCCCCGCCCATGAAATCGTCGGGTTGCAGCCAGACGAGATCGTGGTCCATCGCAATGTCGCCAACCTGGCGCGGAACGGTGATCTCAATCTGATGGCGACGCTCCATTTCGCCCTGGAGGTCGTGAAGGTTCGCCATGTCATCGTGTGCGGCCATACCGGCTGCGGCGGTGTGCGCGCGGCGCTGGATGGTGGTCGGCACGGGATGCTCGATCATTGGCTGCACGGCATACGTCGACTGGGCGAAGACGCCGCATCGACCTTGCGCGCCATGCGCGACGTGGAGAGCCGGGCCGATTTTCTCGCCGAACTGAATGTCGTGGATCAGGTGCGCGCCCTGGCCGACAATCCCCTGGTGCTCGATGTCTGGAGACGCCGCCAGCCGTTGGCCCTGCACGGTTGGATTCACTTCAACCGTGATGGTCTGTTGCGGGACCTGGAAACCACGGTCGAGTCGCGCGCGGCCGCCAGGAAGCTGTTCTTCTCGTCCCAGGCCGCGCCGCGCCGGGGCGCCGGGCGTCGGTCATGACGCCGTTCGTGACCGCCGTATTAGCCGGGGGGCTGGGCGTGCGCCTGGGCGGCGGCAAGCCGATGCGGGACTTCGGGGGGGCGAGCCTGCTCGACCATGCGGCGATCCGGGCCAGATCCTGGGCCGCGCCGACCGTTCTGGTTCTCCGTTCGCCGGATCAGGCCGTTTCGACAGGCATGGCCGTGATCCATGACGACCCCGCCATCCCCGGCCCCCTGGGCGGGCTGGCGGCGGCCCTGGCCTGGGGACGAGAGAGGGGGGCGCAGGCGATCCTGACGGCGCCGTGCGATATGCCCTTCCTGCCCGAGGATCTGCCGCAGCGGTTGGGCGCGGCCCTGGTTCCCGGCGTCTCGGCGGCCATGGCGGCCAGCGGGGGGCGCCGCCATCCGATCTGCACCCTGTGGCGCCCGACGGTTCTGGAGGTTCTTGAGCGCCGGGCGGGCGAGGGCCGTCTATCGTTGCACGGCCTGGCCGACGAGGTCGGCGCGGCCATCGTGTCCTGGCCCGACGCCGCCCCTGACCCCTTCTTCAACATCAACACCCCGGACGATCTCGCCAGGGCCGAGACCTGGGCGACCTCGGCGGCGGCGTCGCGCTGAGCCGGACCGGCGCATCGCCGGGGCGGCAAGCAGGGGCGTCTCAGGCCCGTCTCAACCGATCAATAGACCAGCGCCAACCGCGCCCTCAGACCGCCCCGGTCGCCGGACAGGTCGAAATCATAGCCCAGGTTGAAGTCGACATAGGAGCCGGGCGCGGCCCCTTCGCGGGCGTTGAACCAGCGGCGCCAGCCGAGGCGCGGCCCGGCCCCGGCGGCCGTGTCATGGTTCAGAGTACTGTCATGCCAGGCGGCGACGCCGACGCCCAGGGTGACCAGATCGCGCTGTCCGACCCGCCAGGTCCGCCCGGCCTGGGCCTCGGCCACGGCCAGGGTCTGTTCGGCCTCCAGCAGGCGCGCCACGTCGGCGTACAGTCGCCACGAGGTCCAACTGTCCCGGTCTAGGCGCAGATCGCCGCCCGCCTCGTCCGACCAGGCGGCGCGCAGCATGGTGTCGTCGCGCGCGGCGTCGCCGATGGCGAACATCCGGCTGGCTTCGAGCACGAGATTGGTCGCTCCGAAGGGCTTCCAGCGCAGACCCGCCCAGCCCTGGACGCTGTCGCCGCCGGTCGCCTGGCCCGCCGGGGCGTCCAGGGTTCCATAGGCGCGCACGAAGGCGTCCAGCGGCCGCCCGTTGCGGTAGCCGCCCAGCCGCCAATAGGCTTCGGCTCCGGCTTGCAGCACCTCTTCACCGCCGGGGCTGGCGGCCGTGACGGTCGAGGCCGGGCCGTATTCGAGGCTGGCGTTGACGCCGCCGCGCCGTTCCAGGGTCTCGATCTCGCGTCCGACCTCATGGCGCCGCTGCGGGCTGAGGTCTTCGTCGCTGGGCAGGCTGAACAGGCCTTGGCGGAACCAGCGCACGGCGTCGGCGTCGTGTCCGGCGCGCTTGGCGGCGTAACCGGCGTTCAAGGCGTCGGCGCCGGTCAAGGGCGCGCGGGTCTCGGCCTGGGCGAAGGCTTGCAGCGCGCGTTCGTCGTCGCCGACGGCGACGGCGGCCATGGCCGCGTTCAACGGGTCGTCGCCCGGCAGGAGACCCGATGTCCAGGCGGCGTCCAGGGCGTGGGCGGCCTCTTCCCGACGCCCGGCGGTCATCAAGGCCTGGATCTGGGCGCGGGCGGCATAGGCGCGAGCGGCGGCGTCCGGCGCCAGTTCGGACGACAGGGCGAAGGCCTCGGCGGCCTCGTCCGGTCGCTGGGCGCGGGTGGCGGCTTCGGCGATCCGGCTCTGCACGCGATAGTCGCGCACGGTCTGCACCGGCGACAGGGCCGCCAGGGCTTCGGCGGGACGCTCGGCGCGCAGCAGGGCGTCGGCCCACAGCAGACGATAGTCGAGATGATCCGGCG
>JAFLCT010000054.1 GCA_017302335.1 Caulobacterales bacterium
GGGGCGATCCGGGCGATCCGGGCGATCGGGCCGGTCGGGCCGGTCGGGCCTGTCCGGGCGTTGTCCGGTGTCCGGGCGCTCATCGCGCTGCTGTTGTTGTTGGCCGCCGCCGTTGCGCCCGCGGTGGCGAGGGGGATCGTCTCGCTCTTCGGCCGGCGGGCCGTCTTGGGCCGCCACGACCAGAGGCGCCGCCGCCGGGACGGCGAAGGCGGCGAGGGCGGAAAAGACCATCAATGTGCGTTTCATGGCGTTCTCTATTCCCGATGCGCCCCTTATGGGCGTCGCGTAAGCCGACGGTCGCGCCTGACGCATGAACCGTGTCTGAACGACGTTCGACACCGCCGCCATGGAAAAGAAAACCCCGCGGATCGCTCCGCGGGGTCAAAGGCCGGGTTCGGTTCGGAACCCTAGAAGATGTCGTACAGCACGCTGGCGATCAGACCGCTGGCCAAGGCGATCAGCACGATGTCGTTGCCGGCGTGGACATAACGGTAGCCGCGCGGAGCCGACGGCAGGCCGTAATAATAGGGGTCGTTGACGTAATAGCTGCGATAGGCGGGCGGCAGATAGCCGCCGCGCTGCCAGCGATAGCCGTAATACCGCGGTTCGACACGGTAGTAGCCGTAGCCCGGCGCATACCAATAGCCCTGGCGGGCGCCGCGATAGTCGCGGAAGTCGCTGCGGCCGCGCCACCAGTCGCGGTTGTTGCGGTCCCAGCGGCGATTGTCCTGGCGCCAGTCGCGACGGTCGTCACGGCGATCATGGCGCCAGTCGCGACGATCATCACGACGGTCTTGGCGCCAATCCCGGCGGTCGTCTCGACGGTCGTGACGCCAGTCTCGATTGTCCTGGCGCCAATCCCGACGGTCGTCGCGTCGGTCATCGCGTCGGTCGTGACGGCGTTCACGGTGGTCTTCGCGGCTCTGGGCCACGGCGGCCAGGGGGGCGGCGGTCGTGCTGAGCGCGAGGGCGACGACGGCGGCCTTGGTCAGGCGGTTCATGGGTGTCTCCATCGTTCGGCGCCCGCCCCCCGAGCGACCGGTTAATCCCGGCAAGGTCGGCCCTGGCGCATGAACCCGGCCTGAACATCGGGTTCAGCCGTATTGCGCGCTTGCCCCGGACTTCCCAGATCAACGGCCAAGCTGAAGGAGCCTGTGAATGACCCGGCCGATCGAACTCTGGTACTGGCCCACGCCGAACGGCTGGAAGATCTCGATCGCTCTGGAGGAAATGGGGCTGGCCTATGAGATGAAGCCGGTGAACATCGGCGTCGGCGAGCAGTTCCAGCCGGACTTTCAGGCCATCAGCCCCAATGGGCGGATGCCCGCCATCGTCGATCCCGACGGGCCGGGCGGCGAACCGATCTCGATCTTCGAGTCCGGGGCGATCCTGCAATACCTCGGTTTGAAGTCCGGGAAATTCTATCCGACCGATCCGCGCGCCAAGGCCGAGGTCGATCAATGGCTGTTCTGGCAGGTCGGCGGTCTGGGTCCGATGGCGGGCCAGACCCACCATTTCCGCCAGTACGCGCCCGCCCTGATCAAGGATCAGCGTCAGATCGCCTATGGCGTGAGCCGCTATACGAACGAGACGCATCGGCTCTATGGGGTCCTGAACCGGCGGCTGGCGGATCGGGACTTCGTCGCGGGGGATTATTCCATCGCCGACATGGCCTGCTGGCCCTGGTTACTGCCCGAGGCTCAGGGCCAGGACCTGGCCGATTTCCCGAACCTGAGGGCCTGGGTCGAGCGCGTGGGCGCCCGGCCGGGCGTGGTCGCCGGCAAGGCCGTGGGCGCCGATCTGCGTCGCGACCTGGGTCGAGCGGGGTCCGAGGCGGACGCGGCGCGCAAGGTGCTGTTCGGACAAAGGGCGCGCTGAAGTCAGCGCATCAGGCGCTGACCCTCGCGAAAGACCTGGCACCGGAAACGGACGTCCCCGTAAGTGCCATGCTCAAGGCCGTCGATGCCGTAGACGTCGCGGCCGTTGGTCGCGCGCGACAGACGCAGGACGAAGCTGGCGTCGGGACCAAAGGACATACCGTTGGGCAAGGCGTCGGTCTGGATCGGCTGAAACTGGTCCAGCACCACCCGGAAACCGCCGGCGTCGTTGACCACCCGGCCGCCGACGCGCGACCGCCGCTTATAGACCCCGCCATCCAAGAAGACGCGCACGTGGTGCTCGCCGCTGACGCGCCAATTTTGGTCCACCCTCAGATAGAAGAAGGTCTGGGTGCGGATGTTGTTGTTGGTCTGAACGCCCGCGCAATCCCAGGTATTGTTGCTCAGATTGCTGGCCAGATAGGCGACGCGGGCCTGGGCCTCTTCGGGCGAGACTTGCTGGGCCAGGGCGGGCGAGGCGAGACCGCACACGGCGGCGATGATCAGATGTCCAATCCGCATGAGATTCCTCCTTGATCCGTTCCGAGGATGCGCCAGCCTGGTCGCGGGGCGTAGTGATGGAAACTGACGCCGAACGACGGCGTTCGTGAACAAGGCGTTTCGCAGATATTGATGATGTTTGAATCGCGTTTGGAGTATTCATTTCGGCTTTACTGAAAAGTCTTGGCGCGCCTCTCCGCTGTTAACTTTAACTTCAAACCGGCGGTATTTGATCGCGTATCAGAGGGGCGGGCCAGAACGGCGTCGCCTTGGAGGATACGGTGATGAACGCGCAAGAACTGGCGCACGACGAAGTCCCGGCGGCCCTGCCGCTGCCGACGCCCGACATGGACGGCGACGCCCTGTTCCGTCTGGGCATGATGTATTCGTCCGGCTCGGGCGGCTGTCCGATGGACCGGGTCTCGGCCCATATGATCTTCAACCTGGCGGCCATGAAAGGCTCGGTCGAGGCGCGCGTCTATCGCCGCGAAATGAGCCAGGAGATGGAGCGGGAAGAGATCGCCGAGGCCCAACGCGCGGCTCGTCAGTACATCGACGCGGGCGTCGTCCGACTGGTGGCCTGACGGCCACTCGCCATCCTTGGCGGCCGCGATCGTCGACCCTTCGGGATCTCTCGACCCGACGCGGCCTGGGCGTTTCGCGCGACTAACGCGCTCAAGCAGCGAGGCTCCGCGAGCCAAGCGTTAGCGCCTAAAAATTCTGATACTGCCCGTTGATCGTATAGTTGAAACCGATCGGCAGGGCGTTGCGGATCTGGGTGAAGAAATTGGCCAGTTCGCCCAGATTGCTGCGCGGCACATAGATCAGGTCGCCGCGACGAAGCGCGACCACCTCGCCGCGACGGGGCCTGAGGTCGATCACCCGCATCATCCGCCGTCCGCCCGGCCCGCGCCGGATCAGGGCGGCCTCCTGAGGCTTGGCCGTGGGCAGGAAGTCTCCGGCCTGGACCACCGCCTGATAGGCGTCGATGTCGCCGTTCATGTCGAGCACGCCGGGCGTCCGCACCTCTCCGGCCACCCAGACCTTCAACGGCCCGGCCTGTTTCAGGGTGATCTCGACCACCGGCCGCACCAGTTGCGAGGCATAGGCGCCCGAGGCGGCGCTCTCCAGCTCCGCGATCGTCCGATCCGCCGCCATGAGCTGGCCGACCAGGGGCAGGGACACGCGCCCGTCCGGTCCGACGCGCAGGGTCCGGGTCAGCTCGGGCGCGGTCGGGGTGGCGATCTCGATCTCGTCGCCGGGGTAAAGGACGTATTCGGGTTCGTCGTCCGTCCAGTCCGCGAACGGGATATTGGGGAAGTTGCCGGGCTGAACGCGATCCACGCGGCCGACAGTGTTCTGATTGCGCGCCATCGGGCGCGGCATACGGTCAGGTTCGCCGCCCGCGCAGCCTGACAGAAGGGCGGCGGCGCCCAGCAGGATCAGGCGGCGGTCAGGGATCATGGCGCTCGCTCAAACAGACTCGGAACCAACTTCGACCCTCAGGCTGGCGGCTTATGGGTAACCAGTGGTTAACGCCGCGCCGCCACTGTCCGAGAGACCGCCAGTATTGAACGGATTCGGCCCAACCCCATGCGCTCGGCGACCTATGTGACAGCCCGCCCGCGTTATGGCTTCGGCGATATCGTCGGCCTGTTGTTCCGGGAATTCTGGGTGATGGTCCTGGTCTTTCTGATCGTCTTCGCCCTGGGTGCGGCGGCGATCCTGACCTTGAAGAAGACCTACACCGCTTCGGCCAGTCTGTTCGCGGGCGTGGGCCAGGAATACGTCTATCAGCCGCGCGTCGGTCAGACGGCCGATCGCGGCCAGGCGCCGAACGGGGATCAGGTGGCTCAGTCCGAAGCCGCCATCCTGTCCAGCCAGATCGTTCAGCAACGGGTGGTCAAGGCCTTGGGCGTGGCCGTCTTTCAGGACGGCAAGCCCGCGACCGGCTCCGCGGCTCAGCAGGAGGCCGCCGCGGTTCGCGCCGTGGCCCATGGGTTGAAGGTCGCCACCACGCCGGGCAGCGCGGTCATCAACGTCAGCTATGAGAGCGACGACGCGGCCAAGTCGGCGCAAATCCTGAACGCCGTCGTCGATCAATATCTGATCCGCCGCCGTGAGGTGTTCCAGGACCGGGCGGGTCCGGCCATAGGCGCGCAGCGGGAAGCGTTCCAGAACGACCTGGAGGCGGCCGACGTCGCCTATGAACAGTTTCAGCGGTCCAACGACGTCGGCGACTTCACCGCCACCAAGACGGCCCTGGCCACGGCGTACCAGACGGCGATGACCGAAAAACTGTCCAGCGAACTGGCCCTGGCCGCCGCGGACCGTCGGCTACAGACCTTGGTGAGCCAACAGGCGGCGACGCCCGCCGAGATCGCCTTGCAACAGGATCTGAACATCTCGGCGCAGGACCAGATCCTGCAACTGCGCACCGAGCGCGAGAATCTGTTGGCCCGCTATACGCCCGACAGCCAGCCGGTGCGCGATATCGACGCGCGGATCGCGGGCCTTCAGCAATATGTCGCCACCGGCACGGCCGTGGGCGCCAAGGAGGTTCGCACCGGGCCGAATCCGATCTGGGTCGAGCTGGAGACGACGCGCATCAACACCCTGGCGGAGCGCAACGCCCTGCAAGCCCGGCTGAGCAGCGCCGAACAGCAACTGGCGCAGATCCGCGAGCGGCAGATGGAGTTGACGCGCCAGGAGTCCGAGAACGCCGTGCTGGGCGGCAACCGCGAGATGCTGCAAGGCTCGGTGCGGGAGTTCCAGCAGCGCGAGGCCCAGAGCCGCGCCGACGGCGCTCTGGTCGCGGCGGGGGCGGACAATGTCACCGTCATCGAACGGGCGCAGACCCCGACGCGCGGCAAGAGCCTGAAGGCCCCGCTGCTGGCGGCCGTCTTCCTGTTCGCCGCCTTCACCGCCCTGTGCGTCGGTCTGCTGCGGATCTTCACCCGACGAGGCTTCGTCACCGCCGGTTCGGCGGGACGGACGTTGGAGATGCCGGTGCTGGCCGTTGCTCCGGCCAAAGTTCAATGACCGTGGTAGCTTAGGAGCCTGCGGCAGGGCGCGTACCGATTCGATGGTCGATCTGACATCCGAAATGGCCGGCCTTTGGGCGGCGCTGGGACCGGCGCCGCGGCACCGCGGCCGCGTGATCCAATTCGCCGCCGCGGGCACGGGCGAGGGCGTCTCGACCGTGGCGCGGGAGTTCGCGCGCCTGGCGGCGGTGCGGGCGCGCAAGCCGGTCTGGCTGATCGACGGCGACCTGCTGCAGCAGGGACAGCTAGAGGCGGCGGCGGCCGAGCCTGAGCGGTTCGGCCGATTGGGCCGTGCGGCCCTGGCGTCGCCGGACGGATCGAGCTTCTTCGCCGTGACGCCGCGCGTGATGGATCAACAGAATCGGCCGGTCGCGCCTGCGCGTCTGCTGGCGGCGCGTCCTTGCCTGGGCGGACGCCTCTGGATCACCCGCTTCGCCACCGAGACCCTGCGCTCGGGCCAACGCGTCGAGGTGATCGGAGAGCCGGGCTATTGGGACGCGCTGAGGAAACACGCCGACACCGTGGTGATCGACAGCCCGGCGGCGGATCGCAACGACATGGCCATCACCCTGGCCCCCTTCGTCGACGCCACCATATTGGTGGTCGCGGCCGAGACCACGGCGGCGCACGAGCCGGTCATCCTGCGTGATGAGATCGAGGCCGTGGGGGGGCGTATCGCCGGGGCGGTGGTCAACCGCTCGACCTACAAGCCGCCAGCCTTCCTGAGGCGGCTGACGGGGTGATTTTCCTTCTTCCGCTGCGGGAGAAGGGAGGCGGCATATGTCCGCATCCGGCGCAGACCCTTGCTAAGGTGCGGGCTGCGGATCGGAGACGGGGGAGACGCGCCGAGGTCGATTGGACTCTTTGGACTCGGTTTTTCCCGTCTAGGCTCGTTTCGCGTCCAGCCGCGCCAGTTCGCGCGCGCCATAGAAATGCGGCTCCAAGCCCTTCATCCAGAACAGCTTTCCGACGCCGCGTGCGGCGCGGTCCAGCATATCGGCGCGGCGGGGGCTGAGGACCAGGGTCAGGGCCAGGGCGGCGGCGCCGAAGGCGACGGCCTGGGCGGCGCCGATCAGCATCCAGCGGGCGACGGCGGGCCAGTCGCCCGTCTTGGCGGCGGTCTGGCTGGGACCCTGTCCATAGGCGAAGGCGCGGGCCAGGGCGTAGGTCAGGGTGGCGCGATGAGCGGGGGCGTATTCCTCGACCCAGGCGTCGGCGGCCCAGCCGAACCGGCCGCCGCGCGAGGCCAGGGCCGCGAACAAGGCGTCGTCCTCACCCCCCGACTGGTCGGCCGAGACGTCGAACGGCGCCGGGCCGGGCAGGGCGGTCGCGCGCACCATCAGGGAGTTGCCGCACCCGAAGCCGTGCTCGACCAGTCCAGTGGCCGCCGGGCCTTGGCGGCCGAAGAAGCGTTCGAGATAGGGACGCAGCCACGGTCTTGCGTCCGGCGCCCGTCCCTGGATCGGACCGAACACGGCATCGGCGCCAGTCTGGGCCTGGGCGTCGATCAGGGCGGCCAGCCAGCCGGGCGAGGCGACCTCGTCGTCATCGAGAAAGGCGATCAGCGGCGCCTTGGTTTCGGCCAGGGCGGCGTTGCGGGCCGTGGCGACGCCGGGGCGCGGGACATGACGATAGATCAGCTCGACCGACGCCTCGTCCCGCAGGCGCAGCACGGTCGTCTCGGCGGACGCGGCGGGATCATTGTCGGCGATGACGATGGAGATGAGGCGGCCGTTGACGCCGGTCTGGGCCAAGACCGAGCGCAGGGCGCGCTCCAGTTCGGCGGGACGGCGCAGGGTCGGCACGACGACGCTGACCTGGGCGGAGGCGCTCACGCCAGCACCTCGCCGATGGTGCGGATGTCGCAGCCGCGCGCCTTGGCGTATCGGGCCAGATCGCGCAGCGTCTCGGGCGTGCAGCCCCAGGCCGAGGGCCTGGACCGCACGTCGTGCGTGAACAGGATCAGCCAGGCCCTTTCGGTCACGGCCCGGTCGATCCAGGCGCGGGCGCGCGCCTGGCCGTCATCGCCCTCGACGCCGACGGCGGGCAGTTGGTTGCGGTCGCCGCCGTCGTGGACCAGTCCCGCATGGACGCCGCGCAGCGAGCCGTAGCGGGGACCGAGCAGCCGTTTGGCGCCCGGCCCGACCTCGCCATAGGGAAAGGCGAAATGCAGGGCGGTTCCGCCCAGCGCGCGCAACGTCGTCGCATTGGCGTCCACATCGGCCAGCAGACGGGCGTCGTCCGCGCGATGGCAGTCGATGTGATCGCGCGTGTGGCAGGCGATCTCATGCCCGGCCGAGACCAGGCGGCGAACGTCGTCGGCGTCTGCGAACCGGCCCATATGCCCGTCGCGGCCGAACAGACCCGCGCACAGATACCAGGTGCCGCGCACGCCTTCGGTCTCCAGCACCGGCACGCCTTCATGCACGGCGCTCTGGGGAACGTCGTCGAAGGTGAAGCTGACCACCGGCCGATCCAGCGTCAGCCGCGCCGGGCGTCGATGCGTCAGCCGAGCGTAGCGGCGCCGCAGCTTGCCCCTCAGGCTGGGATCGGCGGCATAGGGCTGCATCACACGGCCCCGGCGTAGAGGGCGGCGCGGTACAGGCGCAGCGAGAAGGCTCGCGCCTTGACCGGCAGCCAGGCGGCGGCGGCGGCGCGTTTCATCCACGGGCGAGCGGCGCCCAGGCCGGGCAGGCGTTTCAGCAGGCGCGCGGCCTTGTAGCTGGGATAGGCGCTGACGATGTCGGGGTGACGGCCGACGACGCGGGCGAAGTTGGGCGCCGACTGCTCATATTTGGCGGTCAGGGCCTCGACCGTGTCCAGGCCCATGTGGGTGGCCGGATTGTCCAGATGGACCACGCGGAAGCGGCGCGAGACGCGCATGGCCCACTCCACGTCCTCCCAGCCCCAGCCGGTGAAACCGGGGTCGAAGGCCTCGGCCTCGAACACGTCGCGGCGGACCAGCAGGTTGGAGGTGTAGACGTACTTCTCGGGCTGACGGGCGCGCTCGGTATAGGGCACGCAGTCCGAGCGCGTCGCCATGGCGCGGTGTACGGCGAAACGCGCCTCATCCGGCGCCTGGAGCAGGGAGAAGCCGCCGAAGGCCACGGCCGGGTCTTCGCGCGCCACCAGATCGGCCCAGTCCTTCAGGAAACGGCGATGGTCGGGGCGCATATCGCTGTCCAGGAACAGCAGACTGCCGCCGCGCGCGGCCGAGGCCAGACGATTGCGGCCCCGGCTGCGGCCCTCATTGACCGGCAGGGTGATCAGGCGTGCGGGCAGACGCAGGGTCTTGATCTGGGCCGACAGGCGCGCGGTCAGTTCGGCGTCGCCCGTGCCGTCATCCAGCAGCAACAGCTCCACCCCGCCATCGACGGCGGCCGCCTCTTCATCCAGCAGGGCCACAAGCGCGCTCGGGTCGTCGCGCAGGAAGGGGATCAGGACCGAGACGGCGGGCCGGGCCGCCTTCCAGCGGGGGGTGTCGGTGATGACGGCGCGGCGGCTCATGCCAAGGCCCCCCGGCGTTGCGCGATCAGGCGACGGGCTAGGTCGCGCACGCCCGCCGCGTTCAGGGTCAGGACGACAGCGGCATAGACGACCGCGCCGACCGAGGCGTCCAGCATCAGTTCGGGGAAGCCGCCTATGGTCGGCAGCGAGCGAACCGCGACGGCCATGACCGCCGAGGCGATCCCGCAGCGGATCAGGGTCTCCCACGGCACGGGCAGGGGCATGACGCGCCGCCCCATCGCCCACGACGCGATCAGACCCAGGCCGAAGCTGGCCGCCGTCGCCCAGGCCGCGCCCAATACGCCGAAGCGCGGGATCAGAGCGACGTTCAACACGACGTTGGCCAGCGCTGGAACCGCCATGGCCGCCAGCAGCAGGCCGGTCTTGCGGCTGAGCGTGAAGGCCTGGTGGAAATAATAGACCGTCATGCCCGACAGCAGGGCCGACAGGGCGATCCAGGGCGTGATCAGGGTGGCGGCGTCGCGCAAATGCTCGCCGATCATGAACTGGGCCAGGGGGCGCGCGACCAGGGCCACGCCGACGCAGGCCGGCAGACCGATCAGGATCAAGGTCTGGGCCTGTTCGCGCGCGGCGGCGACCAGCCGCTCACGCCCGCCCCGCTCCAGCGCCATGACCAGGGCGGGGGTCCCCGCGGCGCCCAGCCAGATGAACAGAACATCGAGCGTGCGATTGGCGATGCTGTAGCCCGCGTGATAGGCGCCGACGGCGGCCGTATCCATGAAGGCGGCCAGAAGGAAACGATCGGTCGAGGCCAGCACCACCGCCAGGGCCAGACTGGCCGCGATCGGATAGCCGTAGACGGCGTAGGCGCGCAGCCGGGTCGTATCGACGACCCCGCGCCGCGCTTGTTTCAACTCGCCGGGCAGGATGAACGGCAAGGCGGCCAGAGGGGCCAGGGCCAGCCCGGCCAGAGGCGCCGCGCCGCCCGCGCCCGACAGGGCGAAGCCAACGCCGATGATCAGGCCGCCGATGGCGATGAAGATGTCGAGACCGGCGGCCTTGGCGACCTCTCCGGCCGCGCGAAACCGTTCCTGGGCCAGCTTGGACAGGCAGCGCACCGGTGCGCCGAACAGACCCACGCCCAGGGTCAGCCGGAAGGCCGGATCGAACGGCAGAAGCCAAAGCAACACGGCGACGGCGGGAAGATAAAGGGCGGCCAGGACGAAGGCTGTGCGGTACAGGCCGGCGAAGTGCGCGGCGATGTCCTCGGCCGTCTTCTGGGCCGCCCAGAAGCGCGCCATGGCCGCCTCCAGCCAGGTGAAGACGGCGACATGGACCAGGGTCACGACCGAAAAGGCCAGGGCGTATCGACCGAAGTCCTCGGGACTCAGCAGGCGCGTGAAGACGACGATGGCCAGGAAGCCGACCACGCCCTGCACGATATTGGCGGGCAGATAGCCCCAGACCCCGCGCCAGAACATCAGCGCACCGCCGCCCGGTCGCCCAGCAGCACCGGGACGGTGATGAGCATGATCCACAGATCCAACCAGAAGGATTGGCGCTCGATATATTCGACATCCAACTGGACCCGGCGACGCACGTCGGCGGCGCTGTGCAAGGGACCGCGCGACCCCTTGATCGCGGCCCAGCCGGTCATGCCGGGTTTGATGCGGTGGCGGTGGGCGTAGTCGGCGACCAGGCGGGCGGATTCCACCTGGCCGGTCTGCATTCCGATGGCGTGCGGCCGCGGCCCGACCAGCGACATCTCGCCGTGGATGACGTTCAGCAACTGAGGCAGTTCATCCAGGCTGGTCGAGCGCAGGATGCGGCCGATGCGGGTGATGCGGTCGTCATCCGCCGTGACTTGACGCGCTGCGGTGGCGTCGGCGGTCTCGTTGCGCATGGTGCGGAATTTCCAGACCACGATCTCCTCGTGGTTGAAGCCGTGACGGCGCTGGCGGAAGAAGGCCGGGCCGGGGCTGTCCATCTTGACGGCCAGGGCGATCAGCCCCAGCACAGGCGTCAACACGACCAGGGCCGTCAGCCCCAGGATCAGGTCCTGCAAGCGTTTGTGGAAGGCCTTCTTGTCCGGGTCGACCGGGCCGTCGAGACTGGCCAGGGGCGTACGCGCCAGGCGTTCCAGGGCGGCGCTGCGCTCATCCTCGCCGTGCGGATCGACCATCAGGGTGACCGGGGTGGGCAAGACGGCCAGACGGCCGGTCAGTTCGCGCACCCGGGCCTCGGCTCGTGGATCGATGGCGACGACGATGCGATCGACATAGGGCGTCATGCGGTGCGTCAGCAGGTCTTCGGCCCGTCCCAGAACCGGCACCCCGGCCACGGCTTCGGGCGCGCGGGCCAGGCGGTCGTCGAACACGCCCAGAACGTTCAGGTCGCGCCGCAGCAGCGCCTCCTGGATGACCGCCTCGGCGTTCTTGGTCGCGCCGACGATGACCACGTTCGGGGTCAAGGCTCCAGAGGCGCGCCAACGACCGATCATGTCGCGCCAGCCCATGTGCAGGCCATACAGGGTGACGGTCGTCAGGGCCGACCAGATCAGCACGGCGGTGATGGGGGCCGTGCCCGGCGCGAACCCGGCGGTCAGGGCCAAGGCCAGGCCGCCGCCCATGACGGCGCAGGTCGTGACCCGCGCCAGGTGAACGCCGACGCCCTCGTCGCGACCGAAACGATACAGGTCCAGCCGCCGCATCAGCCACAGCATCAGCACCATCCCCGCCGCATAGGGCAGGACCAGGGCCACCGGAGCGTGGATCAGGCCCGCGGGCGTCGCCATCCAGGCGCAGACCAGGGCCATGGCGATCACCAGGCTGGCGTCGATGGCGCGGAAATAGTGGGGGGCCAGACGCGCCGCGGCGCGCTGGCGGGCGTTCAGCCAGACCTCGGGTCGAAACGGGCCGCGTCGGGCCGCGCCCTTGGCGCCGGGTTCGACCATACGGCGCGCGGCATAGGCCTGAAGCGCCGGCGCCCCGGCGGGCGCGGCGTCCAGATCATCCGGCGTGGGCAGGCGAGACAGGGAGTCGGGCATGGGCGTCCGGCGAATGGAAACGTCCCACCGACCCTGCCCGAACGGCCTCTAGATCATGTTAACGGCCGCAAGTCGCACGACGCGGATTGCACGCCGCCGTCCGCTCCGCTATCCACGCCGCCTGCCGGAGACGTGGCCGAGTGGCTGAAGGCAACGGTTTGCTAAATCGTCGTACCCTGTAAGGGGTACCGAGGGTTCGAATCCCTCCGTCTCCGCCAGACCTTCTCAGGAAATCGTGATCCATTCCCAGCAAGCGATCCGCCAGGAGAGGCGTTGGGCCGCGCGATGCGCGACATCCGGCGTGGCCTGAAATAGAAAAGGCGGGGCCGTGGCCCCGCCCTTATTTGGTGCAGTCTAGCTGCTTGTTAACAGCCAGCCTTCGATTTCTGAAGGTTCCACCATAGAGTGAAAACGTCGCGATCGTCAAGGCGGTCGGCTGCCTCCGCCAGCCGACCTTGGGCCAGTGTTTTGAAGGAACGCTTTGACGCGAAACGTAATCAGGAGTTGATTTGCGTTCCGATCACGCCGGCTTGGCTTTGAGGGGGAAGCACGGATGACCACGCGTCTTGGCTTGGATGTCGGCACGAACAGCATCGGCTGGTGTCTGGTGGATGTGGAGGCCGACCGGATCATCGACCTGGGGTCGCGGATCTTTTCCGACGGGCGCGAACCCAAGTCGGGGGAATCGCTGGCGGTGGCGCGTCGGGACGCGCGGGCTATGCGGCGGCGGCGCGATCGTTATCTGCGCCGCAGGTCGGTGTTTCTGGAGGAATTGGTTCGTTTCGGCCTGATGCCCTCGGACGTCGATCAGGCGCGGCTGGAGGCGGCCAAGGACCCGTATGATCTGCGACTGCGGGCGTTGGATCAGGCATTGACGCCTCATGAGGTCGGGCGTGCGCTGTTCCACCTGAACCAGAGGCGGGGCTTCAAATCCAACCGCAAGGCCGAACGCAAGGCCAAGGAGACCGAGGACGGCAAGATCGAGGGCGGGGCCAAGGCCCTGGACGCGGCAATGGCCGAGGTCGGGGCGCGGACCCTGGGCGAATTCCTGGCCGGGCGGGCGACCAAGCGGGTGCGGCTGAACGGCGAGAACCAAGCCTACGACTTCTATCCGCAACGCCGCCATGTGCGGGCCGAGTTCGACGCCATATGGGCCGCGCAGGCCCCACGCCATCCTGGCGTGATGACCGACGAAGCCCGGGATCGTCTGGCCCAGGTGCTGTTCTTCCAGCGCGACCTGAAGGATCAGGAGATTGGATTCTGCACCTTCGCCGGTTGGAACGGCGTGCCTGAGGGCGAGCGCCGCCTGCCCAAGGCCCATCCTCTGTTTCAAGAGCGGCGGCTGTATGAGGAGGTGAACAATCTTCGCATCGTTTCGCCCGGCGCGGCCGACCGGGAACTGACCCTGGATGAACGCGAAAAGCTGATTCTAAGGCTGCGCGTTACGCGCAAGTCCAGCTTCTCGGCCCTGGGCAAGCTGATCAATCTGGGCGACGGCGAGCGGTTCAACAAGGAAAGCGAAACCCGCAAGGACTTGCTGGGCGACGAGGTGTTCGCCGAGATGTCGGACAAGAAGCGGTTCGGTAATCAGTGGAGCCATTTCGATCTGGCGACCCAGTTGAAGATCATCGACCGGGTTCAGGGTGAGGAAAACCCCGATGTCCTGTTCGAATGGCTGAAATCCGAATACGGCCTGGACGATGACGCCGCCGTCTCCGTCGGCAAAGCGCACCTGTCCGAAGGGTATGGCCGCTTTGGCGAGACGGCCACACGGCGATTGATCGACGCCTTGAAGGCTGAGATCATCACCTATGACAAGGCGGCGCTGGCGGCGGGGTTCAACCACAGCGACCAGCGCACCGGCGAGGTGTGGGATCAGCTTCCCTATTATGGCCAGGTCCTGACCGGCGAGATCGCGCCGGGCAAGGCCGAGTATGGCGACGCCGACGAGCGCCGTTTCGGCAAGATCACCAATCCGACCGTCCACATCGGCCTGCGCCAGCTTCAGAAACTGGTCAACGCCATCATCGCCCGACACGGACGACCCGACGAGATCGTGGTCGAACTGGCCCGCGAGCTGAAGCTGAACGACGAGGAGAAGAAGAAGCACGAGGCCCGTATCCGGCGTGACACGGCCGCGGCGATCGCGCGCGGCGAACTGCTGGCGCACGAAGGCATAACCGACACCGGGGCCAACCGTATGCTCATGCGGGTCTGGGAGGATCTGAATCCCGGCAATCCGTTGGACCGGCGTTGCCCCTATTGCGGACAACAGATCGGCATCCGTCAGTTGTTCAACGACGAAGCCGACGTCGATCACATCATTCCCTATTCTCAATCGCTGGACGACAGTGCGGGCAACAAAGTGGTCGCCCACCGCAGTTGCAACCGTCAGAAAGGCGACAAGACCCCTTATGAACGCTGGGGTCATGACGACGCTCGCTGGGAGATCATCAGCGCCCAGGTCGCGCGGATGCATCGTTCAAAACAATGGCGGTTCGGACCAGATGCGCGCGCGCGCATGGAGAAGGATGGCGGTTTCCTCGCCCGTCAACTGACCGACACCCAGTATCTGGCGCGGCTGACGCGGAAATACATGGCGGGCCTGTATGCGCCAGACGAGGGGGTTCGGGTCTATGTCACCCCCGGCCGCATGACGGCGATGCTGCGTCGGGTCTGGGGGCTGAACAGCCTGCTGCCGGATCATAATTTCGTCGAGAACGAACACTCCAACGCGCCCAAGAACCGGCTGGATCATCGCCACCATACGATCGACGCCGCCGTCATCGCCGTGACCAGCCGCAGCCTGTTGCAACGCATCGCCACCGCGGCCGCCAAGGCCGAGGAAAAGGAGCTGGAGCGTCTGTTCGAGGATCTCGACCCGCCATGGGAGCGTTACCGCGACGAGTTGAAGGATCGCCTGTCACGGGTCACGGTCAGCCACAAACCGGATCATGGCCGAAAGGGCAAACCCTCACGCCACAAGGACGTCACCGCCGGGCGCCTGCACAATGACACCGCCTATGGTTTGACCGGCGAGACGGCGGCCGACGGCAAGACGCCGATCGTGGTGCACCGCGTGCCGTTCACCTCGCTCAAGCCCGGAGATATCGCCGATCCGTCACGTATCCCTGACGAAGCCTTGCGTGATTCGCTGTATGACGCGACGCGCGATCTGAGCGGCAAGTCCTATGATCAGGCCCTGGCGCGCTTCGCCGCCGAACATCCGGTGTTCAAGGGTATCCGCCGCGTGCGTGTGCGCGAGCCGCTGACCGTCATCGCCATCCGCGACAGGGCAGGGCGGGCCTATAAGGCTTACGCCGGCTCGTCAAATGATCGATACGTTGTTTGGCGGATGCCCGATGCGAAGTGGGAATCGCGTGTTGTCCCAACCTTTTCCGCGCATCAGCGCGACTTCGTCGATAAGCGCCCGCATCCTGCTGCAAAACGTATTCTTTGTTTGAGACAGAACGATATTCTGGCCGTCGAACCGGGGGGCGGAAAAACTGAATTTATGCGTGTCGTCAAATTTACATTGAATGGCCAGGTGACGCTGGTTCCGCACAATGAAGGCGGCAAACTCGATGTTAGGCATAAAGACCCCAAAGACAGGCTTCAAATCACCAACCCCACCGCGTCTGGCCTAAAGCGGATGAAGGCGCGCCAGATCCGCATCGACCCCCTAGGCCGCGTCTTCGATCCCGGCCCGCGCGAATAGGGGACTGATGCGATGGATCGGATCGTTGACATCGCCACCGATGGTCAACATCTGTCGGCCCATCGCGGATTCCTCCTTGTCCAGCGCGACGGCGAAGAGATCGGTCGGGTGCCTTTGGACGACATCCATGCGGTGATCGTTCATGCCCATGGCGTGACCTGGAGCGGGACCCTGGTCGCGCGTCTGGCCGAACGCGGCGCGCCCATCGTCTTTTGCGGCGCCAACCATGCCCCCGTGGCCGTGACCCTGCCGCTGGAAGGGCATCACGCCCAGGCTGCGCGTATGCAGGCCCAGATGAACGCCTCCAGGCCCCTGGCCAAACAACTCTGGCGACGGATCGTTTCGGCCAAGATCGCCATGCAGGGGTCGCTTCTGGCCGCGCGCGGCGTCGAGGGCGCCCAGGCGTTCGCCTTCATGGCCCGCCGTGTCACCTCTGGCGACAAGGAGAATCTGGAGGCTCAGGCCGCCCGTCGATATTGGCCCTTGCTGATGGGTAGGGATTTTCGCCGCGATCGCGACGCGGCTGGGGCCAACGCCCTGCTGAACTACGGTTATGCAGTGATGCGCGCCGCCTGCGCCCGTGCGGTTGTGGCGGCTGGACTGCATCCCACCCTGGGCATCCAGCATTCCAATAGAGGCAACGCCTTCGCCCTGGCGGACGACCTGATCGAGCCGTTCCGCCCTTTGGTCGATGGTGTGGCCGAGCGTCTTGTCCGCGCGGGCGTCGTGACCCTGGACCCAGCGGTCAAACGTCGCTTCGCCCGGCTGATCGCCTTCGATGTGCGGATCGGCGATGAAGCGTCGCCAGTTTCGGTGGCGGCACAGCGGTTGGCGCGTTCCCTGGCGCGGGCGTTTGAAACCGGCCGAGCAGAACTGGCCCTGTTCGACCCGCCCAGCCCCGTCGAATGGGCGGCCGCCACCGCGCCGGACTTGGATCCGAGCGGGACATGAGCCGCGCGCCCGTTCATCTCAGTGGATATCGACTGATGTGGATCTTCGTCATGTTCGACCTGCCTGTGGGCACCAAGAAACAGATGCGCGAGGCGACTAAATTTCGCGAATTTCTATTGAACGAGGGATTCGAGATGAGCCAGTTCTCGGTGTATGCTCGTTTCTGCAACGGTCAGGACGCCTATGACGCGCGCGTGAAACGGATCGAGGCCAACTTGCCGGAAAAGGGCGATGTCCATGTGCTCAGTTTCACGGATCGGCAGTATGAGGGAATCGTCAGATTCTCCAGCCAGCGCCGCAAACGCCCTCGGGATAATCCTGACCAATTGGCGATGTTCTGATTATGTCCGCCGAGAAATGCTAGCTGAATGTTATGATTTTCTGATTAAAATCAGACATTTGTCACAACATCCAGCCTAGCAGTTCAGAAATCGAAGGCCAGCCGCAACGAGTATCAGGCGCACGTCCTGTTCGGCGGAAGCCTAGCAGTTCAGAAATCGAAGGCCAGCCGCAACCAGTTCGGCAGG
>JAFLCT010000055.1 GCA_017302335.1 Caulobacterales bacterium
GCGACAGGGCGCGTCCCAGCCGCCCGCCCGCGCCGATCACCAGCACCGAGGCCGAATCGCTCACGCCTGGATCGGCGGCGGCGGCCGCAGCCGGTCGAACGGGCGGCCGTCGCGCGCGAAATGGGGATTGAAGCCGGGGTCGTCGGCGAATCGTCCGCCCCAGCGCTCCCAGACCCGCCGCGTGGCCTCCATCGAAGCGCGCAGACGCTCGCCGTCCAGGCTGAGACCGCGCGACCGCGATTCCAGATGATAGAGGGTCGCGCCGGGTTCGTAGATCACCGACAGCCCTTCGGCCTGAGCCTTCAGACACAGGTCCACGTCGTTGCCCTCGACCGGCAGACGGGTCGCGTCGAACCCGCCCAGGCGTCGGAACACCGCGTTCGACGCCGCCATGCAGGCCCCGGTCACGGCCACGCACCGATGGGCCAGGGCGTGGCGGCCCAGGTTTCCGGGATCGGCGCCAGGCAGGCCCACCCCCTCATGGATCAGGAAGGCCGTCGGCCGGGGTCGGGCGACCATGCCCGCGTGCTGAATGGCGCCGTCCTGATAGACCAGCCGCGCGCCCACGACCCCGACGCCGGGCCGCATCGCCTGGGCCGCCAGGGCGTCCAGCCAGTCGGGACTGATGACCACGGTGTCGTTGTTCAGGAACACCAGGACATCGTCGTCGCTCTGGGCGGCGGCGAGATTGTTCATCAAGGCCCAGTTGAATTCGCCGTCATAGGGCAGGACTTCGATCTGGCCCGCCGCCTGACGCTCCATCAACAGGGCGCGGGTCTCGGCCTCGCGGCTCAGATGGTCGACCACCACCACGCGCATGGCGCAACGATTGGCGGCGCGATGCGCCTCCAGACTGTCCAGGCACGGCCGCAACAGGTCCAGCCGGTCGCGCGTCGGTATGATCACCGTGGCCGAGACGCCTTCGGCAAGCGCGTGACGCACACGAACCGCGCCGGGCGCGGAAGCCCCCAAAATGTCGGCCTGGGGCGCGACCTCGGCCGCTTCGCCCATGCGGGCCAGATGGGCGCGGACGATCTCGCCCCACCCTTGAGCGTCCGGGGCCGAAACCGCCTCGCTCCGGCGCGTGAACAGGACGCGCGGCGCCGCGGCCACGACGGCGCCCGCCTCGGCCGCGGCCAGAGCGGTTCGCGCGCCTGCCGGAACCCCGTCGCCCGCAAAGGCCAGGCAGTCGCCGATCCAGGGCGACTGACGCACGAAATCGAGATCGAAGGCGGGCTTCAGCATGGGCGCGACATGGTCGCGCAGCCGCCAGTCCGCGTCTCCGTCGGCCTCACGGGCCAGCACGTCTTCATCGACATAGGCCAGCACGGCGTCCGGCCGCGCCTCGAACAGGGCTTCAATCGTTTCCACAGCGTCGGGCGACAACAGGCCGGAAGCGGGAAAGGCCAGGACCGGACCAACGCCCGGCGTCGGTTCACTGACCGCGATCGCCGGGCCGTTCGCGCCCGCCCATCCCCGCCGGACGGCCAGATCCTGGATCAGGCGACGGCCCTGATCGTCCAGCCCGACGACGAACACTCCGGCCGGACGGCGGCTCTGTTCCAGAGCGCTGTCGATCGCCTCTTCGACCCAGGCGGGCGAACACCCGGCGGCGTCGATGCGGACGCGGGTCCGCCCCGGCGCGGCGGCGACAGGCAGGGCCGCGCGGATCGCCGCGTGCGCGGGCCGGTACCAGGCGTCGAAATAGGCGGACCAGTCGCTGGCGCGGCGGGTCAGGGCCGGTTCGAGCGCGGGCAGCATGGTTTCCAGCCGCGCCAGAGTCTCGCGCACCGTCGCCAGTTCTCGCCGAACCGCTTCATAGGCGGGTATCTCGGCGGGATCCGGCGGGGCCAAAACGCCCAGGCCCAGCGGCGCGGGATGGCCGGTCTCGCGCACCTCCAGCCTCAAGGTCGTGTCGGAAGCCGCCAGACCACGCGGGATCGGCAGGCTGTAGCCCGCCCCGGTCGCGCCGGGAAAACGATCCTCCAGGTCGCGGCGGAAGGCGCCGGTGGCGGCCGCCGAAACGAAGGCGCCGTCGGCCCACAGCTCGACCGCCAGCAGGCGGCCCGGATCGTTCAGATCGACGGCCCAGCCGACGACCCGCTCGCTGTCCACGGACTCCACCGCCCCGGCGACGCGCCGTTTCGCATCGGCTTCGGCCTGCGCCAGAACGGCGGCCCAGGCCGGACCGTCGAACGGCCGCGCGTCCATGCCCATGCGAACGGCGACGTGGGCTTCGGCGAAAAGCGCGCGGTAAAGTTGCGCCCAGGATCGCGCCGCGACAGTCGCATCGGCGACCGGTTCCGACAGGTCGAAGGCGGCGACGGCCCAGCCCTTCAACGCCTCGGAAGGCGGATAGTCGAACAGGGCGTCACGCGGCTCTGCGCCTTGCGTGAAGACGTCGGCGACGCGTTCGCGGAACTCGGGCGACTGAAAGAAGATCGCCGTCAGTTCGGACAGAGACTTGTCCATGAAGCCGGACAGGTCGGCGCCCGGCTCGGGCGCGCGGCCCAGGGCCAGGGCGTAGAGCCGTTCGATCCGGCTGCGCTGTTCGGCCTGGTCCAAAGGCCCCTCCTTCGCCCTTATCTCTTGGGTCTAGCGGCGGGCGGGAGCGACCGCAACGCACGCGAGAAAAAGGCCCCGGAGCGTTCGCGCGCTCCGGGGCCTTGGAGAAGGATCTTCCGCGATCAGCCGAGCAGGTGATCGGGGGCCTGGCCGCCTTGACCATTGTGGTGGATGAGGGCGGGCAAGTCGTCCATGGGGTCGAACCGAGCCGTGTCGCCGCCATGCAGCCAGGCCAGGGTCGTCGGCGTGGTCGGCAGGGCCTCGTCGGACGCCCCAGGCAGGACCTCGGCCGTCGGCGCGTCGCCGGCCAGGACGAAGGCGTCCTCGGTCAGCATGATCTCGCCCGTGCGGTCGAAGGTCGCCGGAGCGGGGTCCGAGGTCTGGCCCGGCAAGATCTCGGCGACGAAGCCGTCATCGACGATTCCCGGCAGGACCTCGGCCGTGAAGCTGTCGTCGGCCGTCGGCGACACCTCGGCTGCGACTTCGGTTTGCACCGCCTCGTCGCCGCCCAGGCCGTCGAAGGCCGAGGCGTCGCTGACCGTGCGAACGATGTGCGCATTCCAGGCGTCGACCGCATCCAGCGCGCCCGGCAACACTTCGGCCGGAAGCGAGACCTCGGCGACGAGACCGTCCTTGTCGTGGGCGGCCAGGCCCGGCAGCACCTCGGCCGCGAAGCCGTCGTCGCCCGCTTGAACCTCATGATGCGCGGGCAGAACCTCCGTATGGATCTTGCCGTCCTCGTCGGGCGAGAAGGCCGGATACAGGCCGTTCTCCAACGTGCGGACCTGGGTGTTCCAGGTGCGCTGATAGGCGACGGCGTGCTCGATCGACTGGGAGAAGCTGACCAGCAACTCGGCGCGGCTCAGCCCGCCGTTCAACTGCGCCGTCCAACTGGCGACGCCGCCGGTGTCGCCCGCCCTGTTCAGGATCACCTGATACATCTTCTCGACGAACTGTTGGTTCGTCAGGCCGCCGTAGATGGCGGCGTACTCAGGCTGGTTCATCAGCAACTGGGCCACCTGGAGCAGGGTCGCCCCGGTGTCCATCTGGTTGCGGTAGCTGCGCAGGCCCGCGATGTCAGGCAGCTTGTCTAGGATGGAGTCGTACAGCCGGGCGATCGAGATGGTGTTCTCGTCCTGAATCCACATCCCTTCGGCCAGGATGCGGGTGGTCATGACGTTCTTGTGCTCGATCGATTCCGAGAAATGGTACAGCACCTCGGCCCGGGTCATGCCGCCGGCCATCAGGTTCTCCCAATGGGCCAGCCCCGGAGCGTCCGCCTCGCGGTTCAGCGAGAAGCGGTACATCTCCTTGATGAAGTTGGTGTTGTTCAGGGCGCCGTAGCGGGTCTGGAACTCGGCAGAAGCCTCAAAGGTGTCGGACAGGACCCGCAGGTTCATGCCGCCGGCCAGGGCGTCGGTCCAGGTCACCATGCCGAACGGATCGGGTCCCCGGTCGAAGGCGGCGTCGTACATACGATAGACCACCGACTGCCAGGTGTCGGTCTCGTACGACAGGGCGCCGTCCAGGAACTGCACCGTCTCGACGCCGGACACCGTGTCGGTTCCGCCTTCCAGCCCCCCGCGAACCGTCATTCCGTTGAAACCGCCCGAGGTCTGGGCATACCCCAGATACAGGCCGTTATACACGGCCCGGTCGATGCCCGCGCCGCCCGTGATCGTGTCCGAACCCGCGCCGCCGACCAGCAGATCCGCCGCATCCCCGCCCGTCAGAATGTCATCGCCCGCCTCGCCGTAGAGCGAGGACCCGACCGTGCTGGTCGCCACGACGGCGTGATTGGGGATCGACACGTGCAGGGTGTAGGTCCCGCCCGCCGGGGGCGGCCCGCTGGTGAAACCGCCGCCGGTCGGATTGGTCAGCCACTGGGCGACCTGGACGTAATAGGTTCCGGCCGCCCCGAAGGTGAAGGTCAGGCCCGAATCCGTCGATGAACCCGAGGAGTCGCCGGGCGAGGCGTCGTCATTGCTCGCCATCTCGAGGCCCGAGGCGTTGAACACCCGCAAGGTGGTGTCGAAGGTCGCGCCGTCGATGTCGAACGTCACGGCCGCGCCCGCCGCGACGGTGAAGGCGTAGTATTCGACGCCGCCATGGGTCGTGGCCGTGATCGTGGCGTGCGGGATGGTCGTCGAATTGACGATGGTCGCATCGCCCAACAGGTCGAAGCCGCCGTCGATCGACACCGCCGTGGCGATGCTGGCGTTGGCCGTGCCCGCCGCCTTGACGATGTTGGGCGCCCCGCCGGAAATCCCGCCCGCGCCCGCGATCAGCGTGTCGCCGCCGCCGCCGCCGCGCAGGGTGTCGATGCCGCCGTTGCCGCGCAGAATGTTGGCGTTTCCGTCGCCGGTCAGAGTGTCGGCGCTGGTCGAGCCGTTGACGTTCTCAATGCCTGACAGGGTGTCGGCGCCATGGCCGCCCGACGCCTGGCCGGTAGTCAGGTTCACCGTGACGCTTGATGGCGCGCCCGAATAGTCGGCGGTGTCGTTTCCGGTTCCGCCGTTCAGGGCGTCGACGCCCGCGCCGCCGATCAGGCGGTCGTCGCCGTCACCGCCGTTCAGTACGTCGTTACCCGAGCCGCCGTCCAGGGTGTCGTCCCCGCCCAGGCCGTTCAGGGTGTCGTCGCCGCCCAGGCCGCTGAGCGAATCGGCGAACACCGTGCCGTCGATGGTGTTGGGTCCCGAATCGCCGCTCAGGGTCACGCCGCCGGTGACCGGCGCGGTCGGCGCCGCCACGGTCTGGTCGGCGAACTGCAGGAATTCGCAGTTCAGGACGGTGTCCGTGCCGTCCGGGCCGGTCACAGTCGCCGTCGTGCCGCTCCAGGTGATGGTGTAGGCGGCGCGATTGCCGCTGAACACGGCGGTGTCGGACCCCAGTCCGCCGTCGATGGTGTCGTTTCCGGCTCCGCCGCGCAGCAGGTTGGCCGAGCCGTTGCCGCGGATGGTGTCGTTGCCCGAGCCGCCGATGGCGTTCTCGATCACCACGCCCATGGCGATGGCCACATTGCCGGTCAGGGCGCCGACGCTGGAGAAAGCCCCCTGGCGCAGGTCGATGACCTGGTTCTGGGTGTAGCCCGAGAAGTCGAAGGTGTCGGTCCCGCCCGCGTCCCACACGGCGAAGATCAGCACCGAGCCGATGCCGGTGGCGCTATACCACTGCTGACCAGCGTTGGAGTTGAAGCCGTAGGTGGTGTCGCCCGTGCGGGTCGTCATGTTCGGACCATACAGACGCTGGACCGCGACGATGTCGTCCAGCAACGGCACGGCGGAATAGGAGCCGGCATGGTTGGCGCCGGTGTTGGTGGCGCTGAAATAGCTCATTACCGTGTATTGACGACTGTCTTCGTAATACTCGGCATTGGCGGCATAGGTGATGCTCACGCCCTCGCCGGCGTTGTAGGCGCCGGGGTGCCGCAGGCCGATGGCGTGGCCGATCTCGTGCGTCAGCGTCTGATAGCCATAGCCGAGATAGGTCGGGTTGTTGTTGTTTCCCTGGCTGAAATTGACCCAGACGTCGCCGCTGACCGACGAGACGGCCGTATTGCCTGCGCCGTAGGCGAAGGCCGCCGCACCGGACGCCCCGGTCGCATAGTTGCCGAACAGCATCGTGGCGTTGTTGGAATAACCGTCGCCGTCGTCCACGCGCGTGAAGGTGATGTTGGCGACATCGGACCAGGCGGCCAGGGCGGACAGGGTGGCGGTGATCTGCTGCGCCGTGAAACGGGTGAAACCGCCCGTGTCGTCCGGCATGGTGGTCGGCGCCGTCGACCGGAAGGAGAAGGTGACGTTGGCGGCCGTTCCGCCCCCCGCACCCCAGGGCGAACCCGAGCGGGTGATGTGGGCGCCCGCCTGAGTCGGGTCGAACGAGGTCTTGCCGTTGACCGTCACGCCGCCGCCCCGGTCGTCCGCATCCAGCCAGTACTCGGCGACCACGCCGTTCTCGACCACTGGCGCGTGGAAGCCGCCGCAGCAGCCGCAGATGGCGTAGGAAGACACGTCGCCGAAGAAACGATTGTCCAGCGTCGCGTCCGGGTTCTTCGCGGCGTCGAAACTGACTTCGCCGAAGGCGCGACGGCCCAGAATCTCTGCGTCAAACATGGATTGCCCCACTCTCGATTAGGATTTCGCCGCAAGATGACCGCCAGCTTGCGAAGTGGCAAGCGTCACAAGCGAACACCGTCACCCCTTCTCGCCTGGCGCGTGCGGTCGCGAAATTTCGCCACGCGCGCCGGAAAAACGCGGTGTTGAGAAGATCGGCCGGTCTGATATGGCGAAGTCGCCTCTGAAGGACGCGCGGATCGTGATGAAGATGCTGAAGCGACGGCGGGTGTCCGACAATCCCGTCAAACGACTGCTGACCGACGCCGACCGCGCGCGCGACGCGGGCCGGAGCGCGGACGCCGCGCGCGCCTATGCCGCCGCCCTGGAACTGGACCCGAACATGGCCCCGATCTGGGTTCAGTACGCCCATATGCTGAAGGACATCGGCCAGTCGGAGAAGGCGGTCGACGCCTATGTCCGCGCCACGACGCTGAACCCCGACGATCCCGACCCCTTCTACCATCTCGCCCATCTGCTGAAGCGGTTGCGCCGGTTCGAGGACGCCGCCGCCGCCTTTCTGAGCGCGTTGGAGCTGAACCCCGGTCAGGCTTCGGCGATCGCCGAACTGACCACCCTGGCTGGACGAGGAATCGCGATCGACGAGGCGCGCCTGGCCCGGGTTCTGCCCCGCCTGCGCCGCCCCGTGCACACACCGCGTCGGGCTGACAGTCTGGGCGACCTGAAAAGCCGGATGCACAGCCTTTTGGCCCGCTCTCGCGCGGCCAAGACCGTCGAGGCGCAAGGCCTGATCCAGGCGCTGGCGGCTGGCGTCGATGCGGCGGAGCGGCTGGAGACCCTGGAGGCCGAGGCCGCCGGGGCGACCACGCACGTCGTCTTCGACGTGTCCGACCTGCTTGGCTATTTCGACAACGCCCGTCTGCCGACCGGCATCCAGCGGGTGCAGATCGAGGTCATCACCGCCCTGCTGACCGAACCCACGCCGGGTCTGGAGGTCCGCATTTGCGCCTTCACCAGCGGCCGGGATGTCTGGGTCGAGGTTCCCGAATCGGTCTTCATGTCCCTGGCCGAGCTGGCCCTGGTCAGCGGCGAATTGAACGACCCGGTGTGGCAGAGCGCGCTGGACGATCTGAAGCTGCTGCTGGCCATGTCTCCGGCCCTGGCCTTTCCGCGCGGGGCCTATCTGATCAACCTGGGCACGTCGTGGTGGCTGCAAAACTACTTCCTGCACGTGCGTCGCGCCCGGGCGGCCCATGGGGTGCGCTACATCCCCTTCGTCCATGACCTGATCCCGATCATGACGCCGGAACACTGCGTCAAGCGGCTGACCCAGGACTTCATCAGTTGGGCCTCGGGCGTCTTCGCCCACGCCGACCGCTATCTGACCAATTCCGAGGCGTCCAAACGCGACTTTCTGGCGGTGGCGAAACGGCTGAACGCCCAGGTCGATCCCGACGACGTGCACGTGGTCCGCCTGGACGCGGACTTCCGCAAGCCCGCCGCCGAGGCGCCGATGGCCGAGAGCCTGGCTCGCTACGGCCTGAGCGAGAACGGCTTCGTGCTGTTCGTCTCGACCATCGAGTCGCGCAAGAACCACCTGGCCGCCTTCGCCGCCTGGATCGAACTGGCGCGCACGCACGGCGTCGAGTCCTTGCCGACCCTGGTCTGTGTCGGCAACCGCGGCTGGCTGAACGACGCGGTGTTCGCCAAGGCGGCTTCCGATCCGGTGCTGCGCGAAAAGGTGATGATGATCTCGGGCGTGTCGGACCCCGATCTGGCCAATCTGTACCGCGCCTGTCGTTTCACCCTCTATCCCAGCACCTATGAAGGCTGGGGCCTGCCGGTCACGGAATCGCTCTGTTACGGCAAGGCGGCGCTGCTGTCGGACAGTTCGTCCCTGCCCGAGGCGGGCGGCGACCAAGTCGTCTATTTCCCGGTCGGCGATCAGGAGGCCCTGGTGCGCGAACTGGAACGCCTGATGTTCGACGACGCCTGGCGCGCGGAAATCGAGACCAAGGCTCGCAACTTCCGGCCGCGCCCGTGGCGCGCCCTGGGACTGGAGATCGCCGATCAGGTGCGCGCCTGGGCCGCCGCCGACATGGCCGCGGGCGCCGTCGAGGCCCCCCCCTTGCCCCCGGCTCCGGCCGAGCCGGGCCGATATTATTGGATGCGACGGATCGTCGAGACCCGCATCGCTTCCGGCATGACGGCGACCGAGATCTTCCGCATCGGCGACGGTTGGTGGCAACCCGACGACTGGGGCGTGTGGACCAAGGCCCAGGGCGGAACCCTGGCCGTGAGCCTGCCCGCCGATCTCGGCGCGGCCCGGCTGTATCTGGGCCTGAGGGGACTGCACGAGACGGCGCTGACCTACACCCTTTCCATCGCCGGTTCGGTGGTCGAGACCCGCACCCTGGAGGCGGGCGGCGAGCAATGGCTGTCGCTGGTCGTCGGACCGGATCAGGCGCCGGGTGACGTGCTGCGCATCGACATCAAGGGCGACAAGGTCGAGGACTTCTCGGTCGCCACCAAGGGCGCCGATCCGCGCGTGGCGGGGGTCGGCCTGATCGGCTTCATGATCTGCGCCGAGGACGACGCCGTCGCCCGCGCCGACATGGTCGACGCCATCACTTTCGGAACCTTGCCCGACCTGGCCGACCGCTATCTGACGACGGGCTGAGAACCGACGATTGCCCCGGCGCCGTTTCTCGGCTTACTTCCGCCACCAGGGAGAGGAACCGCCATATGACCGACGCCGGCACGCCCGCATCCACGGGCAAGCGCATCGAATTCACGCCCAGGGCCATCGTCCTGGGCTGTTTGCTGGCGGTGGTCTTCACCGCGGCCAACACCTATCTGGGCCTGCGGGTCGGCCTGACCTTCGCCTCGGCCATTCCGGCGGCGGTCATCTCCATGGCCCTGCTCAGGGCGTTCCGCTCCTCGACCATCTGGGAGAATATGACGGTTCAGACCGTCGCCTCGGTCGGTGGGGCGATGAGTTCCATCATCTTCGTCCTGCCCGGCCTGATCATGATCGGCTGGTGGCGCGAGTTTCCGATCTGGGAATCGATGGTCATCTGCGTCCTGGGCGGCGTACTGGGCGTGACCTTCTCCATCCCCCTGCGCCGCGCCCTGGTGGTCAATGGCGGCCTGCCCTATCCCGAAGGCGTCGCCGCGGCCGAAGTGCTGAAGGTCGGCTCGCCCGGCGCGGATCAGGACGAGTCCGCCGTCCGTGAGAACAAGATCGGCCTGGGCGTGGTCATGGTCACCTCCATCATTTCGGCGGCCTATGCCTGGTTGGCCGCCGCGAAGGTGTTCGCGGGCGAGGCGGCGCGGTTCATCAAGCTTCCGGCCTCGCTGGGCGGCGGCGCGACGGGCATGGGTCTAGGGATGCAGTTCGCCCTGTTGGGCGCGGGCCACCTGATCGGCCTGACCGTGGGCCTGGCCCAGTTGTTCGGCCTGATGATCGCCTGGCTGATCGCCGTGCCTATCATGACCTCGCCGGACTATGTGGCCTGGATCACGGGCCTCGGGCTGGATTCCGTCGCTGGAAATCTGCCCGCGGCGGGTCAGCAAGTCTGCGAAACGGTTGCCGGGATGGGGTCGTCCGTCAACACAACCAATTGCTTCATCGCTCAGGCTCCTTCCGCAGAAGAGTTGGCCACCGCCGTCTGGCGCAATGAGGTGCGTTTCATGGGCGCGGGCGTGATCGGCGTCGCCGCCGTCTGGACCCTGTTGAAACTGGCCGGTCCCCTGATCGGCGGCCTGACCTCGGCCCTGGCCGCCCAGGCCCGGCGCAAGTCGGGCGAGGTGCTGGACCGTACCGAACAGGACATTCCGATCACCCTGGTCGGCATCCTCTCGCTGATCTGCCTGGTCGGCATCGCCGGCGTCCTGACCGCCTTCGCCCAGGCGTCTCCGGCCCTGGCCGGTTCGACCGCCGTGCTGGTGGCGGGCGGCGTGATCTATGTGGTGCTGATCGGTTTCGCGGTGGCGGCTATCTGCGGCTACATGGCGGGTCTGCTCGGGTCGTCGAACAGTCCGGTGTCGGGCGTCGGCATCCTGGCCGTCGTCATCGCCTCGGTGTTCATGCTTGGCGTCATGGCCGCTGCGGGCGCCCCGGCCGATCCGGCCTTCGTCGCCTACGCCCTGATCATCACCGCCATCGTCTTCGCCGTGGCCGTGATCGCCAACGACAATCTGCAAGACCTCAAGACCGGCCAGTTGGTCGCCGCGACGCCTTGGCGGCAACAGGCCGCGTTGATCATCGGCGTCGTCGCCGGCGCCATCGTCATTCCGTTCGTGCTGAACGCCCTGAACAAGGCCTTCGGCTTCGAGGGCGGGCCGATCGGCATCGCTTCGGAACCGCTGGCGGCGCCGCAGGCCACCCTGATATCGGCCCTGGCGCGCGGCGCCATCAGCGGCGACCTGCGCTGGGAGCTGATCGGCGTCGGCGCCCTGATCGGCGTGGCGGTGATCATCCTGGAAATGATCCTGAGCGGTCTGTCCAAGGGCAAGGTCAAGCTGCCGCCTCTGGCTGTCGGCATCGGCTTCTACCTGCCGGCCGCCGTGACCATGATGCTGGTGGTCGGCGCCGTCTGCGGTTGGATCTACGAGAAGCGCGTCGCCCGAACCGCCTATGCCGAGGTCGCCAAACGCATGGGCGTGCTGATGGCCTCGGGCCTGATCGTCGGCGAAAGCCTGTTCGGCGTGTTCAACGCCGCGGTCATCGGCGCGACCGAGAACGAGGCGCCCTTCGCCGTCTTCAACCTGGGCGAGTCCTGGCCCGACATGACTGTCGGCCTGATCGCCTTCGCGGTGATCACCGTGGTCATGTACCAATGGACGCGCAGCCGCGCATCCAAGGTTTGAGGCGGCGGGAGGCGAGGTCTTGACCCGCGACGACGGCCGCGTCCGCGCGATCGGGCGCGGTCTCATCGGTCTGGTCCCCGGCCTGGGTCTCAGCCTGGCGGTCGCAGGCGCAGCCGTGCTGCTGGGCGATCTGGAGGCCGCGCTGTTCGGTCGAGCCTGGATCGAGCCTCTGGTTCTGGCCATCCTGCTGGGCGTGGCCGTGCGCGCGGTCTGGACGCCCGGTCCGCGTTGGGTCGCCGGGATCGCCTTCTGCGCCGGACCGCTGCTGGAGGCCGGCGTGGCTCTTTTGGGCGCGACGGTCAGCGCCCAGGCCATCGCCGCGGCCGGACTGCCCCTGCTGCTGGCGGTCGTGGTCCTGGTGTTCGGCGCCTTGGCGGGCGGCTATCTGATCGGGCGAGCGGTGGGCCTGACGCCGCGCCTGTCGCTGCTGATCGCGGCGGGCAACGCCATATGCGGCAACTCGGCCATCGTCGCCGTGGCGCCGGTCATCAAGGCCGAGGCCAAGGACGTGGCCGCCGCCATCGGCTTCACCGCCGTTCTGGGCGTGGCGGTGGTGCTGCTGTTGCCGTTGGTAGGCGCCGCCCTGCATCTTCGGCCCGAAACCTACGGCGTGGTCGCCGGACTGACGGTCTATGCCGTGCCCCAGGTTCTGGCCGCCGCCGCGCCCATGGGACCGGTGGCGGTGCAGGTCGGCGCCCTGGTCAAGTTGATGCGGGTGCTGATGCTGGGACCGGTCTGCGTCGTCATGGGGCTGATCGCCCCGCGCCTGACCGACCAGGCCGCCGTCTGGCCGCGCCCCAAATTGACGCTGAACAGACTGATCCCCTGGTTCATCGTCGCCTTCCTGCTGTTGATGGGCGCGCGGTCGCTGGGCTGGATCAGCGCCGACGCCGCCGCTCATATCGGGCCGATCGTCACCGCCATGACGGTCACGGCCATGGCGGCGCTGGGCCTGGGCGTCGATCCGCGCGCCCTGTTCCGCGCCGGGCCGCGCGTGGCGGCGGCGGCCAGTCTGTCGATCATCGCCCTGGCCGCCGCGGCGATCGTGCTGGCGATGCTGTTGACCTGACCCGCCGCGCTGGCCTTTCGGCGCGCGGACCTGTATGAGGCGCGGCCTTCCCCGCAATCACGCCCTGTCCTCGCGGCCCGAACCGTTCCGGCCGCCCTGTCCGCGATATCGAAATGAACCTGCGCAACGTCGCCATCATCGCCCACGTCGACCACGGCAAGACCACCCTGGTGGACCAACTGCTGGCCCAGTCGGGCGTGTTCCGCGCCAATGAGGCGACGACCGAACGCGCCATGGACTCCAACGATCAGGAGCGCGAGCGCGGCATCACCATCCTGGCCAAGGCGACCTCGGTCGTCTGGAAGGACACGCGCATCAACATCATCGACACGCCCGGCCACGCCGACTTCGGCGGCGAGGTGGAGCGGATCCTGGGCATGGTGGACGGCTGCGTCCTGCTGGTCGACGCCGAGGAAGGCGTCATGCCCCAGACCAAATTCGTGCTGACCAAGGCGCTGAAGATGGGCCTGCGTCCCATCCTGTGCATCAACAAGGTCGACCGCGCCCACGCCGACCCGGACCGGGTGCACCTGGAGACCATCGACCTGTTCTCGGCCATCGGCGCCACGGATGAGCAGTTGGACTTTCCGCACATCTACGCCTCGGGCCGCAGCGGCTGGGCGACGCTGGACCTGAACCAGCCGTCCGACACCCTGGCCCCGCTGTTCGACCTGATCGTCAGCCACGTGCCGTCGCCGAAACAGCAGGCCAATGTCGACAAGCCGTTCCAGATGCTGAACGTGCTGATCGAATCCGATCCCTTCCTGGGCCGCCTGCTGACCGGCCGCATCGAGAGCGGCAAGGCTGTGCCGGGCATGGCCATCAAGGCCCTGTCGCGCGACGGCAAGCAGATCGAACAGGGCCGGATCACCAAGGTTCTGGCCTTCCGCGGCCTGAAGCGTCAACCGGTCGACGAAGGCGCCGAGGCGGGCGACATCGTGGCCATCGCCGGTATGTCCAAGGCGACCGTGGCCGACACCCTGTGCGCGCTGGAACTGACCGAGGCCCTGCCGGCCCAGCCGATCGACCCGCCGACCATCTCCATGACCGTCTCGGTCAACGACAGCCCGCTGGCGGGCCGCGAGGGCGACAAGGTGCAGAGCCGCGTCATCCGCGACCGCCTGCTGAAAGAAGCCGAGGCCAATGTCGCCATCCGCATCACCGAGACCCCGGGCGCCGACGCCTTCGACGTGGCGGGCCGCGGCGAGCTGCAACTGGGCGTGCTGATCGAGAATATGCGCCGCGAGGGCTTCGAAGTCTCCATCAGCCGCCCGCGCGTGGTCTATCAGACCGGCGAGGACGGCGACCGACTGGAACCGATCGAAGAGGTCGTCATCGACGTCGACGACGAGCACACCGGCGTGGTCATCGAGAAGCTGTCGGCCCGCAAGGCCGAGCTGAAGGACATGGGTCCGTCGGGCGCGGGCAAGACCCGCATCGCCCTGGCCTGTCCGTCGCGATCGCTGATCGGCTATCAGGGCGAATTCCTGACCGATACGCGCGGCTCGGGCGTGCTGAACCGCGTGTTCAGCCACTACGAACCCTACAAGGGCGCCATCGAGGGCCGCCTGAAGGGCGTGTTGGTGTCCAACTCGGACGGCGACACGGCGGCCTACGCCCTGTGGAACCTGGAAGAACGCGGCGTCATGTTCGTCGGCGCCGGCGAAAAGACCTATCAGGGCATGATCATCGGCGAGAACTCGAGATCCGATGATCTTGACGTCAACCCGATCAAGGGCAAGCAACTGACCAACGTCCGCGCCTCGGGCAAGGACGAGGCCGTGCGCCTGACCCCGCCGCGCATCATGTCGTTGGAACAGGCCATCGCCTATATCGAGAGCGACGAACTGGTCGAAGTCACGCCCAAGTCGATCCGTCTGCGCAAGCAGGTGCTGAACCCGTCTTTCCGCAAGAAGCGCGTCCGCGAGGACTGATCGGCTTTCAGCCCCGCCTCAACAGGCCGCGCCAGCCGCCGCTGGTCAGCAGGGCCACGTCCAGCAGAGCCAGGGCCAGGGGCGTGGACGGCGGCGCGGCGATGAAGCGCGGCCGCCAGTTCGGAGCGAATTTGGCCTTGTAGGCCCTCAGGCCCGAGAAGCCGTACACCGCCTCGCCCTCGTCGAAGACCAGGGCGCCGACCCGCGCGAACACCGGCGCCAGACGCCGATCGTCCAGCCCCGCCAACGGCGCCAGGCCCAGGTCCAGCACGGCCCATCCCTGGTCTCGCGCCCACTGGATCGTGCGTACGAACAGATAGTCCATCACCCCGTGCGGCGCATCCGGCGCATGGCGCATCAGGTCCACGGCCAGACCGTCCCGCGGCCGGACGCCGGGCATCAGATTGGCGAAGGCGACCACCTGTCCCTCGACCCGCACCACCGCCAACGGCATGAGATCGAGATAGGCCGGGTCGAACCGACCCAGGGAGAAGGCCTTTTCGGTTCCCCGGTGCGCCTGCAACCAGGCATCGGATACGGCTTTCAACTCACTCGCCAGGGGCAGGGCCGATCCGGGCGGCGAAACCTCGAACGTCGCGCCCTCGCGCTCGGCCCGGTTGACGGCGGTGCGCAGATTCTGGCGGGCCTTGCCCTCCAGGCTGAAGGCGGCCGTGTCGACCGCCGCCGTCTCGCCGATCTTGCGCATCGCCAGGCCCAGGGTGGCCAGATCGGCCAGCAACCCCTCGCCCACGGAATAGAAGACCGGCGCCGCGCCGTATCCGTCCGCCGCTTCGGCGAAGGTCCACAACAGGTCGCGGCGTTCGTCCGCCGCGCCGGCCGGTTCGCCCATGGCGATCCAGCGACGGCCGATGACGCGATAGGCCAGAAAGCTGCGCCCCGACGGACTGAACATCAGCGCCTTGTCGCCCAGCGCCGCCAGCCAGGCCTCCGGCTCGGCGCGGTCGGCTTGCCGCAAGACATCGAGCGCGCGCGCCACATCCTCAGGTCCGGCCGAGCGGTGACTGCGGGCGCCCGGCGCCGCGAACAGGGAACGGCCCGCGATCAGCAGGGTCAGCAGGGCCAGAACCGCCGCCGCGCGCAGAAAGCCCGAGGCCTGACTGTCGGTCAGGAAGGTCCACCACAGCTCGTCCTGGTAGGCCACGTCGCGATAGGCGAAGAAACCCAGCCACAGGCTGGCCGCCACCACCGCCGCCACCAGCAGCATCCAACTGGGCCGCAACGGCTCGCTCAGACGCGACGACCGGTTGAAGGCGGCCCGGCACGGCGCCAGCAAGGCGGCGACGACAGCCAGTTCGACGGCCTCTTCCCAGTCCAGCCCCTTCAGCAGGGACAGGGCCGCGCCCCCGAGCAACACGATGAGGGCGGCCCAATAGGCGCCGCGCCGCCGCCGCCACAGGCCCGCCGACAACGCCAACAGCAGAAAGCCCGCCACGCTGGCCGCGAAATGCGACAGGTCGATCAGGATCGGGTGCAGCGCCCGGTCCAGAACGGCCAGACGGCTGGAAAAGGCCGGGGTCGCGGCCGAAGCCAGGACCACGGCCCCCGCCATGAAACAGGCCACGGCGAACACCTGGGGCGTCAGCTCGAAGGCCAGGCCCGCCAATCGCCTCGTCAGACCTTGAGATCGCTTCGCCGTCACGCGCGCGATCCTAGACGATTATCGGCTGGAAGGGACTCCGTCGGAACCCATAATGAGCGTCCCACGCCCTGACATCGGATAGAATCCCAACGGCGTTCGTTTCGTTTGCCAGTTCGCCTGTCCGGGCTGGCGAGATGCGTTCGGCGCGGTATGGTTCCGCCCGCGCCCGCTGGGGGCGTCATGAACCGTTCCGAGATCGCGAGATGACCCGCACCGCCGCCTTCGCCGCCCTGGCCGTCCTGGCCCTGGGCGTTCCCGCCCACGCCGCCGTCGCCCAGACCGCGACCGCCGAGGCCCCGCCGCCGCCCGCAGTCGCGCCGCCGGGCGCCAAGGTGATCCCGGCCACCTACACGGTGCTGCCCGGGCAATCGCTGTGGTCGATCGCCAACGACGTCCTGGGCAAGGGTGACCGCTACATC
>JAFLCT010000056.1 GCA_017302335.1 Caulobacterales bacterium
GTCCAGCGCCGCCCGCGCCCCCGGCTCCGCCTGCACCGCCGCCTCCGCCAGGTCCGCCGCCCGCACCGCCCGCGCCCCCGGCTCCTCCTCCTCCTCCTCCGCCTCCGCCTCCGCCGCCGCCTCCGCCTCCGCCTCCGGGTCAGGGCGACGGACACGCCTGGATTCCCTGAGGTCGAATTGAGAACGGCGGCGCTCGTGTCGGGCGCCGCCGTCGAAAGATGTGAGATCGCGTGGCGGTCAGGCTTCGCGCTTGACCCGGTTGTCGTCGTCCAGCAGCACGACCGAGGGCGACCACTGACGCGCCGTCTCGTTCTCCATCTGGGCGTAGGTGACGATGATCACCTTGTCGTTCTTCTGCACCAGACGGGCGGCGGCGCCGTTGACGCCGATCACGCGGCTGCCGCGCGGCGCCTCGATGGCGTAGGTGGTGAAGCGCGCGCCGGTGGTGATGTTCAGCACATCGACCTGTTCGTGCGGATAGATGCCCGCAGCGTCCAGCAGCTCGGAATCGATGGCGATCGAGCCTTCGTAATCAAGATCGGCCTGGGTCACCGTCGCGCGGTGCAGCTTGGCCTTCATCAGGGTGACCAGCATGAACGGTGCGGTCCATTTTCTTGACGCGAGGCCGAAACGCGCCCCGCTCGCAGGCGGGATATAGGGATTTCAGAGCAGGGCATCAATCGCCATGCTGCGCTGCAACGACGCAGGGACGGCGAGGGGGTTCGCGCATGACGCGACCTTCATTTGACGGTTACGCCTGGGCCTATAGGGTCGGGCTTGGCCGCCTTCGGTCGTCGCCTGGACCTAATCCTCCTCAGATGAAACAGTTTTTCCTGACGCTGCTGGGCGTGTTCGCCGGCCTGGTTCTGTTCGTGATCGTGGTGCCCTTCGTGCTAATCATGGCCGCCGCCGGGGCCTCGTCGAAACCCTCGACGCCTGCCAACGCGGTGCTGGAGCTGGATCTGCGCGACGGCTTGAGCGATCAGCCCGCTCAGAATCCCTTCGCCGGCTTCGGCGGTTCGGGCCTGTCGGTGGTCCAGGTCGTGGACACCCTGTCCCAGGCGGAACAGGACAATCACGTCAAGGTGCTGCTGGTCCGTCTGCCGGAAGCCGGCATGACCCCGGCCTCCGCCGACGAAGTGCGCCAGGCCATTCGCCGTTTCCGCGCCTCGGGCAAACCCGTCATCGCCCATTCGCAGGGCTTCCAGCCCGTCGGCGCGGTGATGTCCAGCTATATGGTCGGGGCCTCGGCGTCCGAACTGTGGATGCAGAACACGGCCAATTTCCAGGCCACCGGCTTCGCCGCCGACGAGGTCTTCCTGGGCCGGGCCTTCGACCGTTACGGCGTGCGCGCCGAGTTCGAGCAGCGCTACGAGTACAAGAACGCCGTCAACGTCTACACCCACAGCGATTTCACCGAGCCGCACCGCGAAGCGATGACGGCCTGGATGACCTCCATCTACGACAGCGCCCTGGCCAATGCCGCCCAGGACCGCAAGACGACCCCGGCCGCCTTGAAGGCGGTGATCGAGGCCGGACCCTACAGCGCCGCCCAGGCCTTGCAGCGCAAGCTGATCGACAAGGTCGGCCAGGTCGAGGAGGCCGAGGCCGAGGCCAAGCGCCGCGCCGGCCGCAACGCCGACATCGTGGCCTTCGACGACTACGCCGCGGCCAAGGGCGAGCGCGCCGGTTCGGGCCGCAGCGCCATCGCCATCGTCGGCGGCGAGGGGGACATCATGACCGGCCGGGGCGTCGGCGCCGACCCGTTCGGTTCCGGCTCGTCCATCCGGTCGGACGACACGGCCGCAGCCATCTATGAGGCCATCGAGGACAAGGACGTGAAGGCCATCGTCTTCCGCGTCTCCTCGCCCGGCGGTTCGCCCGAGGCGTCGGAACAGATCCTGGCCGCCGTGCGCGCGGCCAAGGCGGCGGGAAAACCGGTGGTGGTGTCCATGGGGGCCTATGCGGCCTCAGGCGGTTATTGGATCAGTTCCGAGGCCAATGAGATCGTGGCCCAGCCGTCGACCCTGACCGGCTCGATCGGCGTGTTCGGGGGCAAATTCGTGCTGGCTGACGCGCTCGGTCGCTTCGGCGTCGATATGCGCGACCTGTCGGTCGGGGGCGCCTATTCGGACGCCTTCTCGCCCAGTCAATCATGGACGCCGGAACAGCGTCGCGCCTTCTCCGCCTCCATGGACCGCACCTATGACGAGTTCGTCACGCGCGTCTCGACGGGGCGCCGCATCCCCGCCGCCCGTGTGCGCGAGATCGCACGCGGCCGTGTCTGGACGGGCGCCCAGGCCAAGGCCCTGGGCCTGGTCGATCATCTGGGCGGCCTGACCGAGGCCATCGACCGCGCTCGCGCGCTGGCGCGTATTCCCGAGAGCGAGTCGGTTCGCTTCAAACGCTATCCCAAGGCCCTGTCGCCGTGGGAGGCCCTGTCGGAGGCCTTCGGCGTCCAGTCCGAGGCGGCGCACGCCCTGGTCATGCTGGGCGGCGTCATGAACGACCCGGCGGCCTCGGCGACGATGCGTCGGATCCAGGCGGATCGCGCGCGGGGCCAGGGGGCGACGGTGCTGGCGGATCAGCCGCTGTAAGGCTGGCTCTTCGTTCGTCGAATGGTTCGTCGAATGCGTGGGGCGGGGCGACAGATCCTCTGCGACACACTCGCCTGTGAAGGGGGCGTCCATTGACCGTTCAGGTGGAAGGACCGACATTGAAAGCGAGGCGTTCTCCCCGACGCCCGTTTGAGGATGTTCGATGACCCAGTCTGACGGTTTCGCCCGGATCGGCATCGCCGCTCGTCGTCGACCTTCTGGCCTGCTGGCGCCTATGGTGTGGCTGGCCGGACTGATCGCCTCGGCCGCGGCCTTGGTCGTCGGGGCTGTTCTGGCGATCTTCACGGCCGCCGCCGTGGCGATATTCGCCCTGTGCGCGGGCGTGGTCGTCTTCTTCGCGGGCCTGGCCATGCGGGCGCGCCGCAACGGCCGATCGAACCGCCGCGCCGACGACCCCGAGGTGATCGAAGCGCACAAGGTCGGCGGCACCTGGGTCGCCTACGGCTGGGACCGCTCGGCCCGCTGAGCCGATGGCTCTGAACATCCTCGACGCCCCGTCGCCCAATTTCGACCAGCGGCGTGCGCCGCCGAATATGCTGGTGCTGCACTACACCGGCATGAAGACCGGGCACGAGGCCGTCGCTCGGCTGCGCGATCCCGAGGCCAAGGTCTCGGCCCACTATGTCGTCAACGAGGACGGCTCCATCCTGCGCCTGGTGGCCGAGGAACGGCGCGCCTGGCACGCCGGCCGAGGCGTCTGGCAGGGCGAGACCGACTGCAACGCCGCCTCCATCGGCATAGAGATCGTCAATCCGGGCCATGCCTTCGGCTATCGCGCCTTTCCCGACGCCCAGATCGGGGCGGTCATCGACCTGATCGCGGACATTCGCGGCCGCTGGACCATTCGCGACGGCCGGATCATCGGCCATTCCGACCTGGCCCCCGATCGCAAGGAGGACCCCGGCGAACTGTTTCCGTGGAAGCGACTGGCGGGTGCGGGACACGGCCTGTGGTTCGACCCGGCGTCCGAGCGGGTCGCGGCCTTGGGCGCGCCCTTGGGGCCGGGAGACGAGGGCCTTGGGGTGATCGTGCTTCGCGCGGGCCTGCACCGGCTGGGCTACGGCCTGAAGCCCGGCGGCGACTATGACGAGGAGACGCGCCTGACGGTCACCGCCTTCCAGCGCCACTGGCGACCCGCGAACATCGACGGCGTCGCCGACGGCGAGACCCGCGCCCGTCTGGTGGGCCTGTTGCAACTGGCCAGCGCCGAGAGCGTGACCGGCGTCCTCTAGCGTTGCGGCCGCATCAGCCGATCCAACGCCTCGCGCGCGTTTCGTTCCGTTTCTCCGCCGTCACCGCAGATCAGGGTGGTCGAGATCGAGGTTCCGTCCTGACTGCGCGTGGTCTCGCGACGACACCGTGGTTGGGGCGGTTGGCGCGGTTGGCGCGGCCGGACGGGTTCGGCTGCCGGTTCCGGCGCCGCGGCTCTGGCGTTCGCCTCTTCGGTCCGCCGCGCCCATGTGTCGTAGCGCGTTCCGGCGGCCTCCCTTTCGGCGACGCAGTCCCGCAGGCTCTGGGTTTCGGGACGGGCGTCGATACAGGCCCTGGCGTGGCTGGCCATGCGGCGATCAGCGGGGCAGACGCCGGTCATCTCGTCCATGGCGTCGCAGGGTTCGCCCCATAGACGCAGGGCCTCGGCCTCATCGACAGCGCGGCGGGCGGCGGCGGTTTCGGCCCGGACGGCCAGACGTTCGGCGCAGGTTTCGATCAGCTCATTCGGCGCGGCCTCGCCCCGGATGCAGGCGGGAACGTGCGGGCCGATCCGCTGCATCCGCGCCTCATCCGGCGGGCTTTGGACAAAGAGCATCAGGGCGGCGAACAGGGTGATCATGCCGTCAGACTAGTCGAACGGCGGTACGGGTCGACTGACGTCGCCTGACGACCGCGCGTTGACGCGACCGCCCACAAGGTCCATCTGTCGCCCCGCCAGACGGCCGGGCGGTCGCGGCGGGCTTCGCGCCCGTCGAGGAAAGTCCGGGCTCCACGGTGAAAAGGCGGCGGATAACCTCCGCCCGGGGCGACCCGAGGGATAGCGCCACAGAAAGCAAACCGCCCGCAAAGCTCTTCGAGCGAAGCAGGGTAAGGGTGAAAGGGTAGGGTAAGAGCCTACCGCGGGACCGGCGACGGGACCGGCATGGCAAGCCCCGCCTGGAGCAAGACCGAATAGGGGCGTCGCGCGGGTTTCGGCTCGCAGGGTTCACCGCCCGAGACGCCCGGGTTGGTCGCGAGAGCCGGTCAGCAATGACCGGCCCAGAGGAATGATCGTCGCCGCGCTTCGGCGCGGAACAGAACCCGGCTTACAGGCCGTCTGGCGTTTCTCCCCATCGGTCCACAGCCTGGATTACGTTAACCCCCTGGACCGCGTGGACGCGCATGGTCGGTCCACAGGTTGTGAATACTTTCATGTTCCTTTTTTGTTCTGGTTTGCGCGTCATCGTGGCCCGACCGACACAGATCAGTCATGGTTAAATTGCGTCAACCAATCCCATTGAGGCCCATTTGATCCCATGCTATCCCAGATGATGATTTGGGGTTGGCGTCGCACACTCGCGACGGGAGATTGAGGGAGCGGGCCGCAGGGTCCGACTGGGCGGGCGTGTTCTTCTCGACCTTCGAGAAACAACTGGACGGCAAGCGCCGGCTCCTGATCCCCCAGGAGTTCCGTACCGCCGACAACGGCGCCGACGCCCGCATCTTCTGCTTTCCCTCGATCGAGGCCGACTGTCTGGAGGCGGGCGGCGACCATCTGCTGAACACCTATCTGGAGATGATCCGCGCCCTGCCGTTCGGTTCGGAACAACGCTCGGCGCTGGAGTGGCAGGTGCTGGGCGAGCAGACGCGCCTGGCCTTTGACGGCGGCGGCCGCATCACCCTGCCCGAGGCGCTGTGCGTCGAGGCGGGCTTGTCCGACGCCGTCATGATCGTCGGTCTGGGCGACCGCTTCCAGATTTGGAACCGCGACAAATGGGCGGCCCGCCGCGCCGAACAGCGCCAGGCGGCCAAGGCCGGCATGGCCCAATTGGGCGCCCTGCGCCTGGCGGCCCAGCTCAAGGCGGAGGGGCAATGAGCGGTCCCCACGCCCCCGTCCTGCTGACCGAGGTGATCGAGGCCCTGAACCCCGCACCCGGCGAGGTCGTGATCGACGCCACCTTCGGCGCGGGCGGCTATAGTCGCGCCATTTTGGCGACGGGCGCGCGCGTCATCGCCTTGGATCGCGATCCCAGCGTCCAACCGCACGCCGAGGCCGCAGCCGCCGACTTCCCTGGTCGGTTCCAACTGGTGCGCACTCCCTTTTCGGGCCTGTCCGAAGCCTTCGCGAGCACGGGCGAGGCCAGGCTGGATGGCGCGGTCTTCGATATCGGCGTCTCGTCCATGCAGTTGGACCAGGCCGAGCGCGGCTTTTCCTTCATGCGCGACGGGCCGCTGGATATGCGGATGTCGTCGGACGGCGAAAGCGCGGCCGACATCGTCAACGGTTGGGACCATGGGCCGCTGGCCCACATCTTCAAACTGTATGGCGAAGAGCGCCAGTCGGGCCGGATCGCCAGCGTCATCCTGCGCCGCCGCGCCGAACAGCCGTTCACCCGAACCCTGGATCTGGCCGAGACCATCGAAAAGGCCGTCGGCGGCCGCCGCGGCGCGCCGATCCATCCGGCCACGCGCGTGTTCCAGGCCCTGCGCATCGCCGTGAACGACGAACTGGGCGAACTGACCGCCGGGCTAGAGGCGGCCGAGGCGACCCTGGCGCCCGGCGGTCGGTTGGCGGTGGTGACCTTCCATTCGCTGGAAGACCGCATCGTCAAACAGTTCCTGACCGAGCGAACCGGAAACGCGCCCGGCGGATCGCGCCACGCGCCGATCGCCGTCGACAGCCGCAAGCCCAGCTTCACCCTGCAATTCAAGGGCGCCCGTGAGGCGGGAGAGGCCGAGCGCGCCGACAATCCGCGTGCGCGCTCGGCCCGGTTGCGCGCCGCCGTCCGCACCGACGCGCCCGCCTGGGGGATGGCGGCATGAGCGTCCTGACCCCGGTTCAGCGCCTGTTCGACTGGAAGATCCGCGGCGTCCGCTGGATCGAGATCATCGGCGTCGCCTGCGTCGGCCTGATGATCCTTTCGGTCTATATCGCCAAGGCCGGGGCCGCGCGCGAGAGCGCCCAGATCGGCGACCTGGAACGTCAGATCGCCGAGAACCGCCAGCGGGTGCGTCTGCTGCGCGCCGAGGTCACGCGGCTGGAACAGCCGGGACGGCTGGAGGCCTTGTCGCGCGGCATCGGCTTGGCGCCGCTGGACTCGCGTCGTCAGGCCGGAGAGACGGCCCTGACCGAACTGGCGCCCCAGCCCGATCCCAAGCCGGTCATCGTCGAGCCGACCGTTCCGGCCGCGACCGGGGCCGCCACAGCTCCTGCCGGGCAGGAGGCCGTGCGATGAGCGTGCACGACCCCCACGCCTGGCCGCCCGCGGGGCGTTCGACGCCGCGCCGCTTCGCTCCGGGCTGGCGCTGGATCGCCGAACTGATCTGGCGGCTGGAACACGCCTTCGAGCGCGCGCGCGCCGACGCCCGGCCCGAGGAAGACACCCGCGTCCGTATCTTCCTGATCATGAGCGCCTTCGCGGCGGTCTTCGTCTGTTTGGCCCTGGGCGCGACCTATGCGGCGCTTTTGGCCGATCGGGGCCGGTTCGGAGGCGCGGCCAACCCGAACGCCCTGGTTCGCGCCGACCTAGTCGACCGCAATGGGGCGCTTCTGGCCACCAACATCACCCACTACGGTCTCTATATCGACCCGGCCGAGGTCTGGGACCGCGGCGTCGCCGCGCGCCAGATCAAGCGCGCCCTGCCGCGCGTGTCGTGGTCACGACTGAACAAGGTGTTGAACGGCGAGCGGCGCCTGATCGTCATGCCCGGCCTGACCCCAGCCGAGAAGGCCGCCGTTCACGACCTGGCCCTGGGCGGCGTCACCTTCGAGCCTGAGGACCGTCGCGTCTATCCGCTGGGCGCCTCGGCCGAGCACCTGATCGGCGAGGCCGACACCGGCGGCCAGGGCGTCTCGGGCGCCGAACTGGCCTTCAACGCCGACATCCGCGCCGCCGGTCAGGCGGGCGCGGACTATCCCCTGTCCATCGACATCCGCGTGCAGGGCGTGCTGGAGAACGAACTGGCCGCCGCCGCGCTGGAAACCGGGGCCAAGGGCGCGGTCGGCGTGGTCACCGACGTCCACACCGGCGAGGTTTTGGGCATGGCCTCTTGGCCGACCTTCGACCGCGACCGGCGCGGCGCGGCGCCCGAGGGCGCGACCCTGAACCGTTTCACCTCGGCCCATTACGAAATGGGTTCGGTGTTCAAGTCCTTCACCGTGGCGGCGGGCCTGGATACCGGTCGGGCCGACATGGACACCCTGTTCGACGCCTCGGCCGCCCTGATGGTCGGCAATCGCCGCATCACCGACTTCCACGCCCAGAACAAGGTGATGACGCTGGAGGAGGTCTATCTCCACTCGTCCAACATCGGCACGTCGCGCCTGGCCATCGAGATGGGACCGGATGTGATGCGGAACTATTTCCAGCGGTTGGGCCTGCTGGACGCCGCGCCGATCGAGCTGAAGGAAAGCGCCCGTCCGCGCCGTCCGGGCCGCTGGGACGACTCGACCCTGGCGTCGCTGTCGTTCGGCTACGGCATCATGATCACTCCGGCCCAGTTGGTCGCCGCCTATGGCGCCCTGACCAACGGCGGCCGCTATGTGCCGCTGAGCCTGCGCAAGGGCGGGGCGCGCAACCCGCAAATCCGCCAGGTGGTGTCGCAAGAGACCTCCCTGACCATGCTGGACCTGATGCGCCGCAACGTGGTGCGCGGATCGGGCGGACGGGCCGAGGCGCCGGGCCTGCGCGTTGGCGGCAAGACGGGTTCGGCCAACAAGCTGGTCGGCGGTCGTTATGACGCCAGCCACGCGGTCGGCTCGTTCGCGGCGGTCTTCCCATCGGACGGGCCGGTGACGGCGCGCCGCTACGCCATCTTCATCCTGGTCGATGAGCCGGCCACCTATCCGCGCACCGGCGGTTTCGTGGCCGCGCCGGCCGTGGGCCGCATCGCCGACCGCATCGCGCCCTTCCTGGGCGTCGAGCGCCGCGCCGATCGTTGGCGCACCGTCACCGGCGAAGCCGTGCCTCAGGCCGACGAACGGGCGGAGGGCGCCCTATGAGCGCCAAGACTGGGAGCGCGTTTAAGCTTTCCGATCTGCTGCGCCGCGATGTCAGCGCCGATCCGATGATCACCGGCCTGACCTCGGACAGCCGCAAGGTCGCGCCCGGCGCCCTGTTCGTGGCCCTGCCCGGGACACAGTCCGACGGCCGCGCCTTCATCCCCCAGGCCCTGGCCCAGGGCGCCGCCGCCGTTCTGGCCCCCGCCGACACGCCGTCGGGCGCGGCGCCGGTGCTGGTCACCTCCAATGACGTGCGTCGCGCCTACGCCATCGCCGCGCGCAGCTTCTATGGCGCCCAGCCCGCGACCTGCGTCGCGGTGACCGGCACCAACGGCAAGACCTCGGTCGCCGCCTTCTGCCGTCAGATCTGGGCCGCCATGGGCCTGAAGGCCGCCAGCATGGGCACCCTGGGCGTGGTCTATCAGGGCAAGGGCGCGGCCCAGGCCCTGACCGGTCCCGGCCTGACCAGCCCGGACGCCGCCGACGCCGCCCGCCTGTTGGCCGAACTGGCGGGGCAGGGCGTGACCCACCTGGCGCTGGAAGCCTCGTCGCACGGGGTGGACCAGCGGCGTCTGGACGGGGTGGCGCTGAAGGCCGCGGGCTTCACCAATCTGACGCAGGACCACCTCGACTATCACGGCGACATGGACGCCTATCGCGCGGCCAAGCTGCGCCTGTTCGACACCCTGCTGCCGCGCGGGCGCATGGCGGTGCTGAACGCCGATTCCGACGCCTTCAACGCCTTCGCCTCGGCCTCGATCATGGCCGGGGTCGGGATCATGGGCGTGGGCGAGCGCGGTCGCGACCTGACCCTGATCGACCGTCGCGCTGCGCCTGAGGGTCAGCGTCTGACCCTGGACTGCCGGGGCGAGCTGCACGAGGTGCTGCTGCCGCTGGCGGGCGCCTTCCAGGCGTCGAACGCCCTGGTCGCGGCGGGCCTGTGCATCGCGGCGGGCGCCGACGCCGCCTCGGTGCTGGCCGCCATGGAGAAGATCGAGGGCGCGGCCGGGCGGCTGCAACGCATTCCCGGCGGCGGGCGGGGAGAAGTCTATGTCGATTACGCCCATACGCCCGACGGACTGGAAACCGTGCTGGCGGCCCTGCGTCCGCACGCGACCGGTCGTCTGATCGTCGTCTTCGGCGCGGGCGGCGACCGCGACCGGGCCAAGCGCCCGTTGATGGGCGCCGCGGCGGGGCGTCTGGCTGACGTCGCCATCGTCACCGACGACAATCCCCGCAGCGAAGATCCGGCCGCCATCCGCGCCGAGGTCAAGGCGGGCTGCCCCGACGCCCTGGAGATCGGCGATCGCCGCGCGGCCATCGAAGCGGCCGTCGCGATGATGCGCGACGGGGATGTGGTCGTGATCGCCGGAAAAGGGCATGAACAGGGTCAGATCGTCGGCGGGACGACTCATCCCTTTGACGACGCCGCCGTCGCCGCAGAGACCCTGAACGCCCATGCCTGACCGTCATCGCCCGCTGTGGACGGCCCCCGAAATCGCAATGGCCGTGGGCGGGCGGATCGAGGGGGCCTCGTTCGAGGCGAACGGCGTCGCCTACAACAGCCGCGAGATCGTCCTCGGCGACCTGTTCGTCGCCTTGAAGGGCGCGCGCGATGGTCATGACTTCGTCGCAGGCGCCTTTGCGTCGGGCGCGGTCGGCGCCCTGGTCGAACGGCCCGTCGACGGCGGTCCCTGCATCGTCGTGGAGGATACGCAGACGGCGCTGGAAGCCCTGGGCGCGGCCGCCCGCGATCGCGCGCCCCACGTCCGCCGCGGCGCGGTGACCGGCAGCGTCGGCAAGACCAGCGTGACCCAGGCGATCAAGGCCGGTCTCGACCTGGCCGGTCCCGCCCATGCCTCGATCAAGAGCTACAACAACCATATCGGCGTGCCGCTGACCTTGGCCCGGATGCACCCGTCGGTCGAGCGCGCCGTGTTTGAGATCGGCATGAACGCGCCGGGCGAGATCGCGCCCCTGTCGCGAATGGTCCAGCCGCACGCCGCCTGCGTCACCACGGTCGGCCCGGTGCATATCGAAGGCTTCGCCGACGGCGAGACCGGGATTGCGCGTGAGAAGGCGGCCATCTTCGAGGGCCTGGGACCCGGCGGCGTGGCCGTGGTCAATGGCGACAATCCCTGGCGCGACGTGCTGCGCTCGGCGGCGCTGAAGGCGGGAGGGCGCATCTCGACCTTCGGCTCGGAGATCGGCCACGACGCCCGCCTGATCGACTTCGCGCCGGGACCCGAGGGCGCGCGCGTCACCGCCGAAATTCGCGGCCGCACTCATGTCTTCACGCTGAAACAGTCGGGCTTCCACTGGGGCCTGAACAGCCTGGCGGTCATCCTGATGCTGGAAGCGCTGGACGTGCCGGTCGAGACGGCGCTGGCGGCCCTGTCGGACTTTCAGCCGCTGGCGGGCCGGGGCCAGACGCGCCGAGTCGTCGTCCCCGGCGGCGCCTTCACCCTGATCGACGAGAGCTACAACGCCAATCCGCTGTCGATGCGGGCCGGTTTTCAGAGCCTGGGCGCCAAGACGCCGCCGTTGGGCGGGCGTCGCGTCGTCATCCTGACCGATATGCTGGAACTGGGCGACCAGGCTCAGACCCTGCACGCGGGCCTGGCCGAGATCATCGCGGCGACGGGCATCGACATCGTCCATACCGCCGGACCGCAGATGCGCTGGCTGCATGACGCGCTGGCCCCCGAACGACGCGGCGAATGGCGCGAGGCGGCCGCCGACCTGGCCGAGATCGCCGACGATCTGGTCCAGCCGAACGACATCGTCATGGTCAAGGGGTCGAACGGCTCCAAGGCTTCGCTGGTCGCCGCCGCCCTGGCGGATCTCGAACGCCGACATGGTCTGGACGACGCGATGGGGAGCGTCTGAATGTTCTATCTGCTCTATCTTTATTACGCCGATGTGGCCCAGGATTACCCTCTGCTGAACCTGGTCCAGTACCAGACGGTTCGGGTCGCCCTGGCCATGCTGACCGCCATGATCGTGGCCGTCGCCATGGGCAGCCGCTTCATCGCCTGGATGCGGGTCAAACAGGGCAAGGGCCAGCCGATCCGAGACGACGGGCCGGTGTCGCACCTGTCCAAGGTCGGCACCCCGACCATGGGCGGGCTGATGATCCTGGCGGGCATCGCCGTGGCGGTGCTGCTGTGGGGCGACCTGACCAATCCCTACATCTGGATCGTCAGCTTCGTGACGGCGGCCTTCGGCGTGCTGGGTTTCGTCGACGACTACGCCAAGGTGACGAAACAGACCTCGGCCGGTCTGACCTCGAAGCAGAAGCTGGCCGCCCAGACCGTCATCGCCGTCATCGCCGGAATCATGACCGTGGTCTGGATGACCATTTCACCGACCTCGCCGAACCTGGAGACCTCGATCGCCTTCCCGTTCTTCAAGAATGTGCTGTTGAACGTCGGTTGGTTCTATGTGGTCTTCGCGGCCTTCACCATCGTCGGCTTCTCGAATGCGGTGAACCTGACCGACGGGTTGGACGGCCTGGCCATCGTGCCGGTGATGATGGCCTCGGCGGCCTTCGGCATCATCGCCTATCTGGTCGGCAACTTCATCTTTGCGGACTATCTGGGCGTCCATCACGTGCCGGGCGCGGGCGAGTTGGCGATCTTCCTGGCGGCGATCATCGGCGGGGGTGTGGGTTTCCTCTGGTACAACGCCCCGCCGGCCAAGATCTTCATGGGCGACACCGGTTCGCTGGCCCTGGGCGGCGCGCTGGGCGCCGTGGCCGTGGCGACCAAGCACGAGCTGGTGCTGGGCATCATCGGCGGCCTGTTCGTCATCGAGGCGGCCTCGGTCATGATCCAGGTCGCCTATTTCAAGGCCACGGGCAAACGCATCTTCCTGATGGCGCCGATCCACCACCATTTCGAAAAGCTGGGCTGGCCGGAATCGACGGTGGTCATCCGTTTCTGGATCGTGGCCGCCATGCTGGCCCTGATCGGCCTGTCGACGCTGAAACTGCGATGATCCCGGTTCCCGGCTTCGAGGGTCGCCGCGTCGCGGTCTTCGGCCTGGGACGGTCGGGGATCACGGCCGCGCGCGCGCTTAAGGCCGGAGGCGCCCTGCCTGTCCTGTGGGACGACAGCGTCTCGTCGCGGATGCAGGCCGAGGCCGAAGGCTTCGTCGTCGAGGACCTGACCGTCGCCGACTGGTCGGGTTTCGCGGCCCTGGTTCTGTCGCCCGGCGCGCCCCTGACCCATCCCAAGCCGCACTGGACGGTGGGCAAGGCCAGGGCGGCGGGCGTCGAGGTGATCGGCGACATCGAACTGTTCGCGCGGGCGCTGGCGAGCCTGCCTCGGGACGAGCAGCCGCGCGTCGTCGCCATCACCGGCACCAACGGCAAGTCCACCACCACCGCCCTGATCGGCTGGGTGCTGAAACAGGCGGGCCTGACCGTCCATGTCGGCGGCAATATCGGCATCGGCGTCCTGGCCCTGCCCGCTCCGACGGCGGACGCCGTCTATGTGGTCGAGGTGTCGAGCTATCAACTGGACCTGACGACGAGCTTCGCGCCGGATGTGGCGATCCTGACCAACATCACGCCCGACCACCTGGACCGTCACGGCGGCATGGAGGGCTATGTCGCGGCCAAGGCGCGGCTGTTCCAGAACCTGCGCCCCTGGGCGACGGCTCTGGTCGGCGTGGACGAAGGTGCGGGGATGGGCGTCGCCGAAACCCTGGGCGCGCGGGCGCGGATGGTCTCGACCGCCGATCCGTCGTCGGCCCAGATCCTGGCGTCGCCCGGTCGGCTCTCGGTGGATGGCGAGGTCGTCGACTTCACCCGCGCCCGCTCTCTTCCCGGCCGTCACAACGCCCAGAACGCCGCCTTCGCCTACGCCGCCGCCCGCGCGCTGGGCGTCGCTCACGACACGGCGGTGAAGGGTCTGCTCTCCTTCCCCGGTCTGGCCCATCGCATGGAGCCGGTGGGCCGTCTGGGCCGCGTGCGCTTCGTCAACGACTCCAAGGCCACCAACGCCGATGCGGCGCGCCAGGCCCTGTCCAGCTATGATCGCGTCTTCTGGATCGCGGGGGGCCGCGCCAAGGCGGGCGGGATCGACGACCTGTCCGACCTGTTCCCGCGTGTGACCGAAGCCTTCCTGATCGGCGAGGCGGCCGGGCCGTTCGCCGCGGCGCTCGGCGACACGCCGCACCGGATCAGCGGCGACATGGCCGTCGCCGTCCGCGCCGCTTACGAAGCCGCCGCCGCGACGGGCCGGGAGGAGGTGGTGCTGCTCAGCCCCGCCGCCGCCAGCTTTGACCAATACCCGGACTTCGAGGCGCGGGGCGAAGCCTTCCGCGCCGCCGTCCTGGCGCTGGGCGCCGAACCGGAGACCGCCGCATGAGCGCGCCCGGCTGGTCCCATCCCTTTTCCCGCAACGATCAGAGCCTGATCGCCAAATGGTTCTGGACGGTGGATCGCGGCCTGTTGGCCGCCGCCCTGACCCTGGTCGGCCTGGGCGTGGCGTTGAGCTTCGCTTCCAGCCCGGCGGCCATCCTGGCCGATGAATCGATCAGCGATCCCTTCCACTATTCGTGGCGGATGATCGTCTTCGCCACGGGCGGGGTGACGATCATGCTGTTGACCTCCCTGCTGTCGCCGCGCGGCGTTCGGCGCATCGCCGTGCTGGGCCTGTTGGGGGCGATCTTCATCATGATGCTGCTGCCCTTCATCGGCGATACGGTGAAGGGCGCCGCGCGCTGGGTGAACCTGGGACCGTTCAGCCTGCAACCGTCCGAGTTCGCCAAGCCCTGCCTGATCGTCTTCGCCGCCTGGATGTTCGCAGAATCGCAGAAGGGCCAGGGCGTGCCCGGCGTCTCCATCGCCTTTGCGGCCTGGGGTCTGACCGTGGCCCTGCTGTTGATCCAGCCGGACATCGGCCAGACCCTGTTGATCACCACCACCTTCATGGCCGTCTTCTTCATGGCCGGGGTGCCGTTGAAATGGGTCATGGCCCTGGCGGGCGTCGGGGCCGCCGGTCTGATCGGCATCTTCATGAGCTTCAGCCATTTCCGCGACCGCCTGGCCGCCCACGGCTCGGCCGACGCCGACGCCACCTTCCAGATCGACCGAGCCAGCGAGGCCATCCGCGCCGGCGGCCTGGTCGGGCGCGGCGTGGGCGAGGGGGTGATGAAGCGCTCGGTCCCCGACCTGCACACCGACTTCATCTACTCCGTCGGCGCCGAGGAGTTCGGCCTGATCCTATCCCTGGCCATGATCGGCCTTTACGCCTTCATCATCATCCGGGGGATGAAGAAGGCCATGCGGTTGAACGATCCGTTCGAGCAGACGGCGGCGGCGGGCCTGTTCATGCTGATCGGGCTTCAGGCCTGCATCAATGTGGCGGTGAACCTGAACCTGATTCCGACCAAGGGCATGACCCTGCCCTTCATCAGCTATGGGGGGTCGTCCATGGCGGCGATGGGCCTGACCATGGGGTTCGCCCTGGCCCTGACCCGGCGCCGTCCAGGCGCCTATGAACCGGGGTCCAGCCTGATCCCGCGCCGCCGCCTGTTGCCGTGAGGAACCCCGTGTCGTCCAAGGTCTGTGTCGTCGCCGCCGGGGGCACCGGCGGGCATATGTTTCCGGCCGAGGCTCTGGCGCGGGAAATGGCCGGGCGCGGCTGGCGGGTGGTGCTGGCCACCGACCATCGCGGCGAACGCTACGCCCAGGACTTCCCCGCCGAGGAGAGGCTGGCCCTGGACGCCGCCACCGGTTCGGGTCCGGTCGGCCTGCTGAAGGCGGCGTTGGCCATCGGCAAGGGCGTGGCCCAGGCCCGCCGCGCCCTTCGCCGACTGGACGCGGCCGTCGTCGTCGGCTTCGGCGGTTATCCGTCCGCGCCCGCCCTGATCGCGGCCCTGATCGACGGGCGGCCGACCGTGATCCATGAGCAGAACGCGGTCCTGGGCCGCACCAATCGGATGTTGGCGCCGCGGGTGAAGGCGATCGCCTCGTCCTTCCCGACGCTGGGACGCGCCAGTCCGGCCGTGGCGGCTCGCGCCCAGGTCGTCGGCAGCCCGGTGCGCGCCGAGATCGCCGCCTTGATGGATCGCGCCTATCTTCCCCCCGCGCCGGGCGGGCCGATCGAGGTTCTGGTCACCGGCGGCAGCCAGGGCGCGCGCCTGTTGTCCGAAGGCGTCCCGGCCGCCCTGGTCCGTCTGCCCGCCGATCTTCGCAAGCGCTTGAAGGTGCGCCAGCAGACCCGCCCCGACGTTCTGGAGGCCGCGCGCCAGACCTATCTGGAGGCCGGGATCGAGGCCGAGATCGCCCCCTTCTTCCGCGACATGGCGGGTCTGTTGTCGAGCGCGCATCTGGTCATCGGCCGGGCGGGGGCCTCGACCTGTTCGGAACTGGCGGTGGCGGCTCTGCCCTCGGTTCTGATCCCGCTGAAGATCGCCACCGACGACCATCAGACCTTGAACGCCGCCGCCCTGAGCGGGGCGGGCGCGGCCGTGGTCATCGCTGAGGACGCCGTGACGCCGGAACGTCTGGCCGATGTGGTCCAGCCTTTGTTGGCCGACCCGGCGCGCCTGGCCGCCATGTCGGCGGCGGCCTGCACCGCCGCCATCC
>JAFLCT010000057.1 GCA_017302335.1 Caulobacterales bacterium
CCCGACAGCAGGGCCGAGGCGGCGTCCAGGGCCTCGTCGAAGCCGCGCCCGCGCCCGGCCAGCCGCGCGTCGATCTCGCGCCGTTCCTCGGCGCCGACGTCGCCGATCTCCAAGAGGCCGTCGACGAACAGGCGCAGCCCCGCATGAGTCGGAATGCGCCCGGCCGACGTGTGCGGGGAATGCAGCAGGCCGGCCAGGGCCAGGTCCTGCATGGTGTTGCGGATCGAGGCGGGCGACAGGCTGACGCCCGACAGCGACAGGGTGCGCGAACCCACCGGTTCGCCGGTCGCCAGATAGGTCTCGACGATGCGGCGGAAGATGTCGCGCGCGCGCTGGTCCAGCCCGGTCAGGCCGAAACCCGCCGGTTCGATGGCGGTCGATCCCAGCAGGGGCGTCTTCATGTCCGCGCCTCCCAGCCGTGATCCGGCGTCGCGCGGCGCGAAGTCAGGGGACGCGAAGTCTGGGGGCGGGAAGAGGGGGACAGGCTCACGCTTTCAGGATAAGCACCCCCGCACCGCCTTCCAAGGAGTTCTCATGACCGCCGTCCGTCCTTCCGGCCGCACCCCCGATCAGCTTCGCGCCGTGACGCTGGAGACCGGCGTCAACCGTTATGCCGAAGGGTCCTGCCTGGTGTCGTTCGGCCATACCAAGGTGCTGGTCACCGCCACGGTCGAAGAGACCGTGCCCGGCTGGATGCGGGGCAAGGGCCAGGGCTGGGTCACGGCCGAGTACGGTATGCTGCCGCGCGCTACCCATACCCGGGGCCGACGCGAGGCCGCCGCGGGCAAACAGACCGGCCGAACCCAGGAAATCCAGCGTCTGATCGGCCGCTCGATGCGGGCGGTGGTCGATCTGAAGGCGCTGGGCGAACGGCAGGTGGTGCTGGACTGCGACGTGATCCAGGCCGACGGCGGCACCCGCACGGCGGCCATCACCGGGGCCTGGGTCGCTATGGCGCGGGCCTTCAAATACCTGCGCGAAGAGGGGGTCATGAGCGCCGATCCGATCCTGGATCAGGTCGCCGCCGTCTCGTGCGGGGTCTGCGCCGATCAGCCGGTTCTGGACCTGGACTATGAAGAGGATTCCTCGGCCGAGGCGGATTCCAACTTCGTGCTGACCGGCGCCGGCCAGATCGTCGAGATTCAGGCCACCGGCGAAAAGCGCGGCTTCTCGCGCACCGAATTCGATCGCCTGTTCGAACTGGCCCAGGGCGGTTGCGCCGAGCTGTTCGCCCTGCAACGCGCGGCGCTGGAGGCGAACTAGGCCGCCGCCAGACCGGCCGCCCTCAACAGGGGGCGCAGCGGGACCAGGGTTTCGGGATCGGCGGCCAGGGCCGCACGGGCCTGGGGCGCGCGAAGCAGTTTGACAGCCGCGGCCTTGGCGTGGTCGGCGGCCGGACCCAAGGGGGCGGTCTCGCCCGCCGCGATGCGCAGCAGGACGTGCAGTTTCTGGGCCGGGGGCGCCGGGGCGCGGGCGATCTGAACGATCAGGCGGGCCTCGGTCTCGACCGCGCCGCCCACGGTCCCGACGACATCGCAGATCGCCGCCTCGTCATGTTCGGACAGATTGGCGGCGCGAACCGATTTCTGGAGCGCGGCCAGAACCCCCAGCTTCTGGGCGGCGGTGCCCGTCGCCTGGCGCATCTCGGTCTCGAACCGCAGAGAGGCGACGCAGGCCGACAGCCAGCGCGCGGCCGAACGTTTGTTGGCCGCGCCGGTCACGTTTTCGCACAGTCGCGTCAGCATCTCGGCCTCGCACAGCACCGTGCCGCAGATCTTGACGTAGGCGGCGACGAATTCGGCGGTGACCAGGGTCTTGGAGCGTTCGACGAAGGCGTTCTGAACCTCGTCCAGGGTCAGCAGACGCCCGGCGGCGGCGGTCAGGGCCGTGGCCAGGGCGCGCAGGATGTCGATCTCGCCCGGCGCGTCGGACGGACGCAGACGCCGCGGACTCATCAGTTCGCGCAGCACCATCCGCGCCAGGGACGCGGCCAGCAGAGGAAACTCCCCCGCGGCCAGGCGCGCGCCCAGCCGGGCGGCGGGACCGTCGACCGGCGGGATCAGCAGGTCCAGCTTCGGGTCGAATTTGACCAGGGCCTCGACTTCGCGCGGGGCGGCCATGCGGACCACGGCGGCCAGGCTGGCGCCCTGGTCCAATGCGGGTCCCAGAATCTCGGCCAGGACGGTGCGCTGGGCCAGCATTTCGCACAGCATCTGTTCGATCGGCACCATGACCAGGGCGCGCGGAGCGCCCTGGGCCGGAGCGCCCTCGGCCAGGTCCATCAGCCGATCCAGCCGCGGCCGCGCCCCCCGCGCCTCGATCAGGGCGCCGCATACCGCCCCGCCCATGGCGAAGGCGCGCTCGGACTGGCCCGACAGCTTGTGGGCCACGTCGGCGATCGAGCGCTGGGACAGATCGGCGAACAGCCCCCTGCGGCCCGCCAGGATGACGCGCTCGATCGTCTGGTCGGCCAGCCGCTGATAGTGCCGCATCAGGTCGTGGACGGTCTGGCCCGTGGCCTGGCTTTCGGGCACGGCCATCTTCTGGATGGCGTGCTGAAGTTCGACGCCCGAGGCTTCCAGCCTTTCGGCCAGGTCGGGGCGGTGCAGCAGTTCGAAGGCGGTGACGCCGTGGCGGCTGAGCCAGTCTTCCATGACCCGGCCCAGCAGTTCGCGGGCGTGGGGGGCGTAGAGGTCCTGCGGGCCGTTGCAGGCGGGTCCCGCATCGGCGTCCTCGACCAGCCGCTTGCGCCGCACCTCGGGCGCGCCCCGGGTCAGGACGGTCAGGCTGGAGAAGGCCATGGTGTCGGGGTCCAGCGTCTCCTTGGTCACGCGCACGGCGGCGGCGCGGTCGTCCTTCAGCAGGTCCTCGGCCGTCTCGATGGCGGTCTTGCGGTCCTCGGTCGCCATCAGCAGCGACCACGGAGCCGGGGCCGTCTTGCGGATATAGACTTCGTAATGGACGGGACCGGACATGAGGACGCTTTCGGATACTGGGGACCGACAGCGTCGCACGAGAGGGTTTAAGGCGGGGTTTCGGGGAAGGCGAGCATCGACCGTCCCGCTCGCCTATGTCGCGTTCGCCACCCCTACGACACTGAATCGTTCTAGAAATATGAATGACGAATCAGTGCGCGCCAGCTAGCTGGAGGCGCGCTGCGGGGGGTGAGTCATGAAATCCATCAAATCCATCATGGCCGCCGTCCTCGGCGCTTTCCTGATGACGAGCGCGGCTCATGCCGGGACAGCGACCTTCACCGGCAACGCCAGCGCCGGCTTCACTCAGTCGCCGCAGATCTTCGCTGGGCAGTTCACGACGTTCACCACCTATTCCAGCGCCTTCACCTGGCGCTACGTCATGCACACCTTCACGGTGGATCAGACCGGTCCGTATAACGCCACCTCCACGACCGGTCCCGATGTCAACACTACCTATATCCTGACGGGAACGTTCGCGCCCAACACCTCGACGCCGACGACGCCGCTCAGCAATTTCGTCGTCGGGGCTTTCAGTGGCGGCACCACCGCCACCCTCACCAATGTGACCCTGACGGCGGGGCAGCAGTATACGGCCTTGGTCGTCTACAACAATCCGGCGCCGCAGGGGCAGCTCAACACCTTCACCATCACGGGGCCGGGCAATATCAGTTGTTCGAGCTGCGTCGCACCGGTCCCCACGATGTCGGAATGGGCGATGATCCTGTTCGGCGTTCTGCTCGCGGGCGGGGCGGCGGTGTTCATCCAGCGGCGCCGTTTCCAAGTCTGAACCGACGGGAGGGTGAACCCGGCAAACTTGCACCGTTCGCCGCCAACCCCCATTTCTGATCGCCCAAATCTAACCGTGATCCGGTAGAACGGTTACGCTTGCGGTGCGTTGAGCGTGAGTCGGACCTCGCGTTACGGGCCGCGATCAGAGGAGACACCCTTGGCCAACATCACCCTGGTCGATGACGACGAGAACATCGTGGCGTCGGTTTCGCTGGCGCTGGAGAGCCACGGCCACAAGGTCACCGCCTATCATGACGGCGCGACCGGGCTGGAAGCGCTGGAGGCGTCGCCGCCCGATCTGGTCGTGCTGGACGTGAAGATGCCCCGCATGGACGGCATGGAGGTGCTGCGCCGCCTGCGCCAGACCAGCCAGATCCCGGTCATCATGCTGACGTCCAAGGACGAGGAGATCGACGAGATCCTGGGCTTCAACCTGGGCGCCGACGACTACATCCACAAACCGTTCAGCCAGCGACTGCTGATCGAGCGGGTCAAGGCCCTGTTGCGCCGCTCGGGCGCGGACGGCGGCGAACCGGAGCCGTCGGCCGAGGTGTCGGGCAAGGCCATCAAGCGCGGCAAGCTGACCATGGACCCGGCGCGCCACGAATGCACCTGGGACGGCAAGGCGGTGAAGCTGACGGTCACCGAATTCCTGCTGCTTCAGGCCCTGGCTCAGCGGCCCGGCTTCGTGAAGAGCCGCGACAATCTGATGGACGCCGCCTATGACGATCAGGTCTATGTCGACGATCGCACTATCGACAGCCACGTGAAGCGGATGCGCAAGAAATTCCGCGTCGTCGATCCCGAGTTCGACGCCATCGAGACCCTGTATGGCGTCGGATACCGATACCGCGAAAGCTGATCCCGCGCGCCTGTCCGCCCGTGAGGGCGGCGGCGAGGGCCTGGGCGAGCGCATCCGGCGACGGGTGAACCGTCTGGGCGGCTCGCGGCTGGGCGGTTTCATCCTGGCGCTGAACCTGCTCAGCCTGCTGATCCTGTTCGGCGGGGCCTTGGCCCTGAACGAATGGCGCCGCGGCCTGGTCGAGGCGCGCCAGGAATCGCTGATGGTGCAGGCCGAGCTTCTGGCCAATCTGCTGGGCGTGGCGCAGGCCACGCGCGGCGAGCCGACGCCGGCGCTGAACCCGACCGACGCGGGCCTGTTGCTGCGCGACAACTTCATCCCGACCGGCCAGAGGGCGCGTCTGTACGATCAGGACGGCCTGCCGATCGCCGACAGCTTTCAAGTGTCGGAGGTGATCCCCGGATCGCCCTTGCCGCCCGCCCTGCCCGCGGGCACGCCGCCGCCCCGACCGAACGCGCGCGAAAAGGCGCGCGACGCCGAACGCCAGACCCGCGCCGAAGCCGAACTGGCCGCCGAGGTGCAACGGGCGCTGGACGGAGACCCTCAGGCGGGCGTGCGTCTGTCCGAAAACGGCGATCAGGTGGTGTCGGTCTCCATCCCCGTGCGGCACGTGCAGCAGGTTCTGGGGGTGCTGACGTTGGAGGCGGGGGACGTCGACGAGATCCTGAACGCCCAGCGGTGGGCGCTGTTTCCCTTCGCCCTGGTGGCCCTGGCGGTGTCATTGCTGTCGTCGCTGCTGCTGCACCTGTTCGTGGCGCGGCCGGTGATGCGGCTGTCGCGGGCCGCCGACGAGGTGCGGATGCAGCGGGCGCGGGCCATCTCCCTGCCCGATCTGGAGGACCGCAAGGACGAGATCGGCGATCTGGCCCGCGCGCTGGAGACCATGACCGAGACCCTGTCGACGCGGATGGACGCCATCGAGGGCTTCGCCGCCGACGTGTCGCACGAGATCAAGAATCCGTTGACCTCGATCCGGTCGGCGCTGGAGACGCTGGCGTTGGTCAAGACCGACGCGCAGCGCGAGAAACTGACCGCCCTGTTGCAACAGGACGTGCGGCGGCTGGACCGTCTGATCACCGACATCTCCAACGCCTCCAGACTGGACGCCGAACTGTCGCGCGAACGGCCCCGTCCGATCGACATGGGCGAACTGCTGGCCGAGGTGGCGCATATCTATGAGGCCACGGCCAAGCCGGGCGAAGCGAAGGTGACGCTGTCCGCGCCGCCCGGCGTCGACGGCCGCGTGGTGGGACAGGACGGACCATTGGGCCAGGTGTTCCGCAATCTGGTCGACAACGCCAAATCCTTCAGCCCGGCGGGGGCGACGGTGCGGATGACCCTGTCGCGCGACGAGACTGACGCCTGCCCTGTCCACGTGCGGGTCGAGGACGACGGGCCGGGCATACCGCCCGACAATCTGAGCACCGTCTTCGAACGTTTCTACACTTCGCGGCCCAAAGGGGCGGCGTTTGGATCGAATTCGGGCCTGGGTCTGTCGATCGTGCGCCAGATCGTCGAGGCCCACGGCGGCCGGGTCTGGGCCGAGAACCGTCTGGCGCCGGACGGAACGGTCCAAGGCGCCCGTTTCACCGTGGCCCTGCCCGCCGCCGGGCGGCGCGGATGAACACGCCCCGGCACGCCACGGTCGTGGCCCGATCCCATGCCGACGGCTGGCGCGGCGTGATGCTGACGGGACCGTCGGGCGCGGGCAAGAGCGACCTGGCGCTGCGGCTGATCCAGGCGGGCTTTCGCCTGGTGGCCGACGACTATGCTCATGTCTGGGCTTCGGGCGGGCGCCTCTACGCCGCCGCGCCCCACAGCATCGCCGGACGGATCGAGGCGCGCGGCCTGGGAATTCTGCCCGCGCCGACCCGGATCGTGGCGCGAATCCGCCTGATCGCGCATCTGACGTCAGAGCCGCTCGAACGCCTGCCCGAGCCGCGTTTCGAGACCACCGACGGGGTGGATGTGGCGTCCATCGACCTGGACCCCAGACCCGTTTCGGCGGTCGCCGTCGTCGCAGGTGCGCTGGCGGGCTTTGATCGTGACGCGGTTTGGCCTATTTAGGCCCGCTTGGGCCTGAACCGGCGGATGTCGGCGGGCGGCTTGGGGCTTAGTCTTGGCGGTTCCTGAATGATCGGCCTGGTGATCGTCACCCACGGCGGCCTGGCCTCCGAATTCCTGTCGGCGATGGAGCACGTGGTCGGGCCGCAGCGCGGCGTGGCCGCCATCTGCATAGGGCCGGAAGACGACATGGAGCGGCGCCGCCGCGACATCGTCGATGCGGCTGCGGCCGTGGACGACGGCGACGGCGTCATCCTGCTGACCGATATGTTCGGCGGCACGCCGTCCAACCTGGCCATATCGGTGATGGAGCAGACCCACGCCGAGGTCATCGCCGGGTTGAACCTGCCCATGCTGATCAAACTGGCCAGCGTGCGCGGGCGTGAGACGCTGGAAGCCTGCGTCGCCCATGCCCAGGACGCCGGGCGCAAATACATCTCGGTCGCCAGTTGGGTCCTGACGGGGGAGAAATGAGCGAACCCGCCAAGGCTCCCGTTCAGGCGATCGTCGGCATCTGCAACCAGCGCGGTCTGCACGCCCGCGCCTCGGCCAAGTTCGTCAAACTGGCCTCGGCCTATGAGGCCGAGGTGCGCGTGACCCGCGACGGGACGACCGTCGACGCCCGCTCGATCATGGGCCTGCTGATGCTGGGCGCCGGCGCGGGCTGCGACGTGACCATCGAAGGCGAAGGCCCGGATGCGGCCGAAGCCGTCGCCGCCCTGGCCGACCTGGTGAACCGCAAGTTCGACGAGGACCAGTAGCGGACCGTTCGGCGTCGGAAGCCGCCGCCGCCGCCCCCGAACCTGCGACTTCCTTACGCGGCCATTATGCGGCGTACGCCACTTCCGTATGGTCTCCTTACGCGCCTTTGACGCCTTCTCCGGCCCTGAACTGAGCAGGAGACGATCGGCATGGCCGACGTGGTGTTCCTGGCGGTCGGGTGCGGGGCCTTCGTCGCCTTCGCCGTCCTGGCCGCCTTGCTGAAGAGGTTGGGATGACTTTGCTGGGCCTGTTGTGGGTCGTCGGCGCGGTCGTCGTCGGCGTCTATATGGTCGCGGCCCTGTTGCGGCCCGAGCGGTTCTAGGAGAGCCGCATCATGAACATTCAGGGATGGGCGGAGATCGCCCTCACCCTGAGCGCCGCCTGCCTGTTGGGGTGGCCGCTCGGGATCTATATGTCGCGCGTCTGGAACGGCGAACGGACGTGGCTGGACCCGGTGTTGAAGCCCGTCGAAGGCGTCTTCTATCGCGCCGCCGGGATCAATCCGAACCGCAGTCAAGGCTGGCTGGGGTACGCGGGCGCTCTGCTGGCCTTCAATCTGGTCGGCTTCGCCCTGTTGTACGCCATCCTGCGGCTACAGGGCGTCCTGCCCTTGAACCCGCAAGGCTTCGACGGCGTCAGCCCGCATCTGGCCTTCAACACCGCCGCCAGCTTCGTCACCAACACCAACTGGCAGAGCTATGGCGGCGAGACGACCCTGTCCGCCTTCACCCAGATGACCGGGCTGACAGTGCAGAATTTCGTCTCGGCGGCGACCGGGGCGACCGTCGCTGCCGCCCTGGCGCGGGCCTTTGTGGCGGATCGCGGCGAGGGGGTCGGCAATTTCTGGGCTGATCTGACGCGGACGACGCTGTGGGTGTTGCTGCCGCTGGCCTTTGTCATGGCGGTGGCGTTGGTCGGTCTGGGCGTGCCCCAGACGCTGGCGGCCCATGCCCAGGCGACGACGCTGGAAGGCGGGTCGCAGACCATCAGCCTGTTCCAGACCGCCAGCCAGCTCGCCATCAAACAGCTCGGCGTCAACGGGGGCGGCGTGTTCAACGCCAACTCCGCCCATCCGCTGGAAAACCCTTCGGCCCTGACCAATCTGATCACCGCCATCGGCATCAATGTGCTGGGCTGGGCCGCCTTCTTCGCCTTCGGCCGCAGCGTCATGGCCAGTCGCGACGTGAGGGCGTTGGTCGCGGCGGCCTTCCTGCTGCTCGGCGCGGGCGCCGCCGGTCTCTATGTCGCCGAGACGCAAACGCCGCCGGCCCTGGTCGCGGCGGGGGTGGACGCCTCGGTCAATATGGAGGGCAAGGAGGTGCGTTTCGGCGCGCCCGCCTCGGCGGCCTGGGCGGCCATGACCACCGGCGCCTCCAACGGATCGGTCAATTCCATGCACGCCAGCTATATGCCGCTGGGCGGAGCGATTCAGATGGTCCTGATGCAGCTCGGCGAGATCCTTCCGGGCGGGATCGGCTCGGGCATCGCCGTCATGGTGCTGATGGCCATGCTGGCGGTCTTCGTGGCCGGTCTGATGGTCGGCCGCACGCCCGAATATCTGGGCAAGAAGATCGAGGCGCGCGAGATCCAGCTGGTGATGATCGCCGTTCTGGTGCTGCCCCTGTCCATCCTCGGCTTCGCGGCGGCGGCGGCGGTCCTGCCTGAGGCTCTGGCGGGCCTGCTGAACAAGGGGCCGCACGGCCTGTCCGAGGTGCTGTACGCCTACACTTCGGCGGCGGCGAACAACGGTTCGGCCTTCGCGGGCCTGACCGCCAATGCGCCGTGGTGGAACACCACCCTGGGCCTGGCCATGCTGGCGGGGCGGTTCGTGCCCGCCGTGACGGTGCTGGCCATCGCCGGGTCTCTGGTCGTCAAGCCCAAGCTGGCGCCCTCGGCCGGGACCCTGCCGACCCATGGCCCGCTGTTCATCGGCCTGCTGATCGGGGTGATCCTGATCCTCGGCGGGCTGCAGTTCTTCCCCGCGCTGTCGCTCGGACCCATCGTGGAGCATTTCGATATGCTCCGGGTTCTGGCCGCGCTGTGACCGGAAATCCGTCATGACCGATCTGACCATGGACGCGCCGCGCCCCCGGCTGGGGGGCGGCCTGTCGGGCGCCATGCTGCGCCGAGCGGCGGGTGACGCCGTCCTCAAGCTGAACCCGACCAAACTGCTGAAGAAACCGGTGATCTTCGCCACCTGGATCGTGGCCTTGCTGGCCACGGTGTCGGCGGCGGCCGAGATCGCTTCGGGGCGTGACGCGGGCTTCGCCCTGCAACTGGCCTTCTGGCTCTGGATCACGGTGCTGTTCGCCAATCTGGCCGAGAGCGTCGCCGAGGGCCGGGGCAAGGCGGCGGCCGATTCCTTGCGCGCGACGCGGGTGACGACAAAGGCCAAGCTGATTGTCGATCCGAAGACCGGAACCGTCGTGCCGACCCCGGCGCACGAGCTGGATGTCGGAGCCGTCGTTCTGGTCGAGGCGGGGGACGTGATCCCCTCGGACGGCGAGATCGTCGAGGGCGTCGCCTCGGTCAACGAGGCCGCCATCACCGGCGAGAGCGCGCCCGTGATTCGCGAATCGGGCGGCGACCGCTCGGCGGTGACCGGCGGCACCACCGTTGTGTCCGACTGGATCAAGGTGCGCATCACCGCCCGGCCCGGCGCGACCTTCCTCGACCGGATGATCGCCATGGTCGAAGGCGCCGACCGCGGCAAGACGCCCAATGAACTGGCGCTGGCCGTGCTGCTGGCGGGCCTGACGCTGGTCTTTCTGATCGCGGTCGTGACCCTGCTGGGTCTGGGCGCCTATTCGGGCGTCGAGCTGGACCCGATCGTGCTGGGCGCCCTGTTCATCACCCTGATCCCGACCACCATCGGCGGCCTGCTTTCAGCCGTCGGCATCGCGGGCATGGACCGGCTGCTGAAGGTCAATGTGCTGGCGACCTCGGGACGGGCCGTCGAGGCGGCGGGCGACGTGGACACCCTGTTGCTGGACAAGACCGGCACCATCACCTTCGGCAACCGTATGGCCACTGAGGTCATTCCCGTTCCCGGCGTGCGGCCTGACGCCGCCCTGCGCGCCGCCGTCATGGCCTCGCTGGCCGATGAGACGCCCGAGGGGCGCTCCATCGTCGAACTGGGCCGCAACGACGGACTGTCGGCGGACCTGCCCCAGGGCGCCAAGGTCATTCCCTTCTCGGCGGTCACCCGCCAGTCGGGTGTCGAGGCTGGCGGCAAGACATGGCGCAAGGGCGCAGTCGACGCCGTGCTGAAGGACTTGAACCAGACCGACGGTCCGGCCGATTTCCGCCAGGCCGTGGACCGCATCGCCCGCTCGGGCGGCACGCCCCTGGCCGTGACCGAGGATGGGGCGCTGGTCGGCGTCATCCACCTGAAGGACGTGGTCAAGCCGGGGGTGAAGGCGCGGTTCGCCGATCTGCGCCGCATGGGTCTGCGGACGGTGATGATCACGGGCGACAACCCGGTCACCGCCGCCGCCATCGCTTCGGAGGCGGGAGTCGACGACTTCCTCGCCGAGGCCACGCCCGAAGACAAGATGCGGCTGATCAAGGCCGAACAGGCCAAGGGTCGGCTGGTCGCCATGTGCGGCGACGGGGCCAATGACGCGCCCGCCCTGGCCCAGGCCGATGTCGGCGTGGCCATGCAGACCGGCGCGCAGGCCGCACGCGAAGCCGGCAATATGGTCGATCTGGACTCGGACCCGACCAAGGTCATCGAGATCGTCGAGGTGGGCAAACAATTGCTGATCACGCGCGGCGCCCTGACCACCTTCTCCATCGCCAACGACGTGGCCAAATATTTCGCCATCATTCCGGCCATGTTCGTGGTCGCCCTGCCGTCGCTGGGCGCCATGAACATCATGGGTCTGGCCTCGCCCCAGAGCGCCATCTTGTCGGCGGTGATCTTCAACGCCCTGGTCATCGTGGCCCTGATCCCGCTGGCCCTGCGTGGGGTGAAATATCGCGCCATCGGGGCGGCGGCGCTCTTGTCACGCAACCTGCTGATCTATGGTCTCGGCGGTCTCGTCGCGCCCTTCGTCGGCATCAAGCTCATCGACATGGCCATCACCGCGCTCGGCCTGGCCTGAGCGCATCGGAGTCGCGTTTCATGACACGCAATCGTTTCAAGGCCTCGGGCCGCAACGACGCCTGGTTCGCCGGAGCCTGTTTGACCGCCTTGGCTGTGTGGGCCGCAGCCGACCGGGCCAACGCCCAGACGGCGCGGACTCAGATCTCGGCCAATGTCGCCGTGGTCACGGACTATGTCTTCCGGGGCGTCAGCCAGACGGAAGCAGGCGGCGCCGCCTCGGCCGGCGTCGAGCTGACCTCGGGCAGGGTCTACGCCGGGGTCTGGGTCTCGAACGTCGCCTTCCCGGGCGATCCCGATACGGGCGCCGAGTTCGACCTCTATGCGGGGGTGCGGCCCGAGTTCGTCGGGTGGACGTGGGACCTGGGCGTGGTCGGCTATCTGTACGACGATCCTTCGGGCGCGGAATGCGACTATGTCGAGGCCAAGGTCGCGGCCGCGCGCGCGGTCGGACCGGCCACGGTCGGTTTCGCGGCCTTCTGGTCGCCGGACGTCTTCGGTGCGACCGAGGACCAGGCGACCTATGTCGAGGCCAACGCCGCCTGGACCGTTTCGGATCGCTGGACCGTGTCGGGGACCGTCGGCCGTCAGTTCGTCTCGTCGGACTTGGATTACACGACGTGGAGCCTCGGCGCGGCGGTGATGCTGAACGACGCCCTGACGCTGGACCTGCGTTATCACGACACCGATGAACACGGCTTCGGCGATATCTATGGATCGCGCGCCGTGGCCAGTCTGAAGGCGGCCTTCTGATGCTGAACGCCCTGCGCCCCGCCGTCGTCATGACGGCCCTGTTCACCCTTTTGCTGGGTCTAGCCTATCCGTTGGCCGTGACCGGCGTCGGCCAGCTTGTCTTTCCGGCCCAGGCGAACGGCAGCCTGATCCACGATCCAGACGGGTCTGTGCGCGGCTCGGCCCTGGTCGGGCAGGCCTTCGCGGAAGCCCGCTATCTGCATCCGCGCCCCTCGGCGGCGGGCGACGGCTATGACGCCTCGGCCTCGTCCGGCTCGAACCTGGGTCCGCTGAACCCGGACCTGGCCGCGCGGGTGAAGAGCGAGACCGAGCGTCTGCGCGCCGAGGTCCCCGGCGCCATCATACCCGCCGATGCGGTGACGGCCTCCGGCTCGGGTCTCGACCCCGACATCTCACCGGCCTACGCTCGCCTTCAGGCCGCCCGCGTCGCCACGGCGCGCGGCGCGCCGGTCGCAGAGGTGCAGGCCGTGATCGACGCCCATACCGAAGGTCCCCTTCTGGGTTTCATCGGCCAGCCGCACGTCAATGTGCTGATGACCAACCGGGCGCTGGACGCCCGCTTCCCCGCGAGCTGACCGCTTGACCGGGACGGACCCGGTTGCATCGACGGCCGCCCGACGGAAACGCGGGCGGCTGAAGGTGTTTCTGGGTATGTCGCCCGGGGTGGGCAAGACCTACGAAATGTTGCGCGCGGCCCGTCGTCGCAAGGCGGAGGGCCGTGATGTCGTCGTGGGCGTGGTCGAGACCCATGGTCGGCGCGAGACCGAGAGCCTGCTGCGCGGCCTGGAGGTCATGACCCGCGCCCCGCTTGACCACCGCGACCGGACCCTGCTGGAATTCGACCTGGACGGCGCCCTGGCGCGGCGTCCCGAACTGCTGCTGGTCGATGAGTACGCCCATTCCAATGCGCCGGGATCGCGCCATCCCAAACGGTGGCAGGATGTCGAGGAGCTGTTGGACGCCGGGATCGACGTCTGGACCACGCTGAACGTCCAGCATCTGGAAAGCTTGTCGGACGTGGTGCTGCGCATCACGGGCGTACGTCAAAGGGAGTCCGTGCCGGACAGCGCCCTGTCGCGCGCCGACGATATCGAGGTGGTCGACATCACCCCCGAGGAGCTGCGGACGCGGCTGGCCGAGGGCAAGGTCTATGTGCCCGAGACGGCGCGGCTGGCGGCCGACAACTTCTTCAAGTTCGAGAACCTGACCGCCTTGCGCGAACTGGCCCTGCGCCGGGCCGCCCAGACGGTGGACGACCAGCTCGTGGCGACCCTGCGCGAACGGGGCGTGCAGGGACCCTGGGCGGCGGGCGAACGAATTCTCGTGCTGGTCGGCGGCGACGCCATGGCGGCGTCTCTGGTGCGCACCGGGCGTCGGATGTCGGACCTGACCATGGATGCGCCCTGGACCGTCGCCCACGTCGATCGGCCGTCGGGCGCGGGCGGTGACGCGGTCTCAGCCCAGCGCCTGTCCGAAGCCCTCAAGCTGGCCGAACAGCTCGGCGGGCGCACGGCGGTCCTGAACGGCGACGACGTGGTCCGGGCGGTGATGGAGTACGCCCACCGCAACAACGTGACCCAGATCGTTCTGGGCAAGAGCCGCGACAGTCGTCTGTCGGAATGGCTGGGCCGGTCGCTGGCGGCCGAGCTTCTGCGCCGGGCGAACGGCGTGGCCATCCACGTCGTGACCGAGGCCGGATCGGACCCCGCGCCCATGTCCGTGCGGCCGATGCGGCGCGGTTGGTCCACGTCCGTGACCGGCTATCTCGCCGGTGCGGCCTTCATCGCGGTCGCCACCGGGCTGGCCTTGCTGCTGGACCGCAGTTTCGATCGTGTCGACCTGGGCGTGCTGTATCTCGCGGCGGTCCTGGCGGCAGGGGTGCTGTACGGTCTCGCGCCCGCCCTGGCGGCGGCGACGGCCGCCTTCCTGGTCTATAATTTCCTCTTTCTGAGTCCTCGCTACAGCTTCGCCATCGGCTCGCCGACGGATGTGCTGACCCTCGTCATCTTCTGGGCGGTGGCCCTGGTCACCGGCGTCCTGGCCGGAAGGGTGCGCGAGCAGGCGGAAGCCGCCCAGCGCCGAGCCTCCGCCGTCTCCGCCCTGCTGTCCGCCAGCCAGAACCTGACCGCCGCCAAGGACCGCACCGCCGCCGCTGGCGTTCTGGCCGACCAGACCAGCGCGGCCGCCGAAGCGGCGGTGGTGGTCCTGCTGCCCGACGCCGACGATTTGATCGTGGCCGCCGCCGCGCCGTCCGAGGTCGCCCTGGGCGTCACCGACATGGCCGCCGCCCGATGGGCCTGGGAAAAGGGCGAACCGGCCGGGCACGGGCAGGGGACCCTGCCCCAGTCGCGCTGGACCTTCCGTCCCTTGCAGGGCGTGCGGGGCCGCGCGGGCGTGGCGGGCGTTGACGCCGTGAACCTTGCTCCCGGGTCGGATGAGGAACGACTGGCTCTCGCCCTGCTGGACCAGGGCGCCGTTGCGCTGGAGCGCGCCGAATTGGCGGCCGAGGCGGTCGAGACCGAGACCCTGCGGCGCGCCGACCGTTTCCGTTCCGCCTTGATGAACTCCGTCAGCCACGATCTGCGCACGCCGCTGTCGACCGTGCTGGGGTCCGCCACGACCCTGATCGACCTGGGCGACAAGCTGAAACCGGCTGTGCGGGCGGACCTTCTGCTGTCCATCCGGGAAGAGGCCGAACGCCTGAGCCGCTATGTCGGCGACCTTCTGGACATGACCCGGCTGGAAGGCGGCGGGCTGAATGTTCGCGATGACTGGATCGACGTGCGCGACGTTCTGAACGCGGCGTCCGAAAGGGTGACGCGGCGGCTGGGCGACCGGCGGCTGGTCCGCGACTTCTCCGCCCGCCTCAGCCTGGTGAGGGCCGACCCCGGACTTCTGGAACAGGCCCTGGTCAACATCCTTGAAAACGCCGTCGCCTACAGCCCCGACGGCACGGCGATCGAACTGGCCGCCTATGAGGATCGGGGTGCGGTGGTGCTGTCGATCGAGGACGAAGGGCGCGGCATACCGACCATCGAGCTGGAACGGGTGTTCGACAAGTTTCGCCGCATGGAGGAACCGTCGGATCGGGGCAAGGGCGCGGGCCTGGGGTTGGCCATCGCCAAGGGCTTCGTCGAGGCCATGGGCGGCCGAATCGCCGCCGCCAGCCCCATCCACGACGGTCGCGGCGCCCGCATCCTGATCAGTCTTCCCAAGACCATCGCCACCCATCCCGGCCTGCTCTAGCCTGTCGCCGATGTCCGCCGCCCGCCCCGCCATTCTCGTCATCGACGACGAACCTCAGATCCACCGCTTCCTGTCCCCGGCGCTGGACGCCGCCGGCTATGAGCCGAAACAGGCCGCCAGCGGTCAGGAAGGTCTGCGCGGCATCGCGCTTTGGAATCCCGACGCGGTGGTGCTGGACCTCGGCCTGCCCGACATGGACGGCAAGGACGTGCTGAAGCGGGCGCGGGAGTTTTACGCCGGCCCGATCATCGTGTTGTCGGCGCGCGAACGGGAGGCCGAGAAGATCGCGGCGCTGGACCTGGGAGCCAACGACTATGTCGAAAAGCCGTTCGGCGTCGGAGAGCTGTTGGCCCGACTGAGGGCCAGCCTCAGGCAGGCCGCGCATCGGGAGGCGCCGAATGGTCCGATCGTGATCGGCGACGTCAGCATCGACCTGGAGAACCGCCGCATTCTGCGAGCGGATGAACCGGTTCGTCTGACGCCGAAGGAGTTCGAGGTGCTGGCCATGCTGGCGCGCCACCCTGGCAAGGTGATCGGCCACCGCGACCTGCTGACCGCCGTCTGGGGCGTGGCGCACGCCGAAGACACCCAGTATTTGCGCGTCGTCGTCGGCCAGATTCGTCACAAGCTGGAGCGCGATCCGGGGCTGCCGAGGCTGATAGAGACGGAGCCTGGAATAGGCTATCGCCTCAGCGGCTAGGCGCGGGCGACCACAGCGTCGCCGACCGTGAAGCCCATCCGCTCCCGCAAACCGCGCGGAGCAGGATGGTGGAGCCGAGGGGAG
>JAFLCT010000058.1 GCA_017302335.1 Caulobacterales bacterium
CGGGCGCAGGCGGCGGCGCGGGCGGCGGGACCATGGCGCTCATCCGCGAGCCGGTGACCACGACGTCGGCGTTCACATCAGTCGGCAGGCCGCCGCCCGCCGCATAGGACGGCCAGCCGGCCAGCACGTCGGTCTGGCAGGCGCGGCCCGTGGGGTCGATGACACGCACGGCGCCCAGGCGGGTTCCGGCGTTCTCGGCGGCGGCGCGGGCGCGGTCGGCGGCGTCCTTGACCGCCGCATTGGCCAGGTTGGTCTTTGCGACATTGTCGGGTTCGAGGTTGAACCAGACCGCGCCGATCATGGTCGGCTGGGCCGCCACGACGGTGGCGTAGGCGCGCTCCAGCACCGCCGTGTCGCGGATGGCGACATTGACCGTCGCCACCGCCTGATAGCGTTCGATGCGGTCGGCGCGGGTGTTGTCGCGCAGGACGCCGTTCTCGTCGCGGTACTGGTCATACAGGGGTTGGGTGGTCAGGCTGGTCTCGACCCGCACCTTGTCCACGCCATAGGCGGCCAGGGCCTGGCTGAGGGCGCGGACCTGATCGGCGGCCTTGCGCGAGGCTTCGGCCACGCTGCGGTCCACGGCCTGGAAGCCGGCCTGGAAGCCTGCCCGATTGGCCGGAATCTGAACCCGGACATAGCCGATCGAGGCGATCACCGGATCCCGCATCCACCAGGGCGCGGGCACATAGCGGTCGCCGATGGTGGCGGGCGGAGTCTGGGCCAGGGCCGGGCTTGCCGCCACGGGGACCGACAGGGCGGCGACGAGCGCCGGGATCAGAACGTTCCGCATCGAGCAGGTCTCCATCAGGAAGGGGGAAGGCCGACGGTCGAACGGCGGCGTGTCAAAAGCGCGGCGGTCAGGGCGACTCTCTGGCCGACTCTCTGACCGTCTCACAGGCCGCTTGGCCGCCGGTCATCAGGAAGGCGTTCAGCTTATTGCCGTCGGGGTCGCGGAAATAGGCGGCGTAGAAGGTGTCTCGGCGCGGGCCGGGCGGGCCTTCGCAGGTCCCGCCGTTGGCCAGGGCGATCTGGTGCAGACGGTGGACCTGATCCCTGTCCTTGGCCTCCAGCGCCACCATGACGCCGTTGCCGATGCTGGCCGCATTGCCGTCGAAGGGCTTGGTCAGGCCGATGCCCGCCCCGCCGCCGGGCGTCCCCCAGGCGATGGCGCCGGGCCATTCCATCATGCGCGACGTGCCCAGTTCGGCGGCGATGGCGTCGTAGAATTTCGCCGCCCGATCCAGGTCGTTGGCGCCCAGGGTGACATAGCCGATCATGTGGCGTCTCCGGTTTCGGGACGCGACGCTCCCACACCGGCGGCGGAACGGCAATCGCCCGCCTTGCGGCCAAGCGCCGCCGGGTCTAGACCCCCGAAACCTTTCCCCGAAGCCCAACGGTCTCATAGTCGCGAGCGACGGCGTCGCGAACATAGGCCGCCTTATACGGAGACATCCCATGGCTCGCGCGAAGATCGCCCTCATCGGCGCCGGCATGATCGGCGGCACCCTGGCCCACATCTGCGCGCGCGAGGCGCTGGGCGACGTGGTCCTGTTCGACATCGCCGAGGGCACGCCCCAGGGCAAGGCGTTGGATATCGCCGAGGCCACCGCCGTCTTCGGCCAGGACGTAGCCCTGAAGGGCGCCAACGACTATGCCGACATCGCCGGGGCTGACGTATGCATCGTCACCGCGGGCGTGCCGCGCAAGCCGGGCATGAGCCGCGACGACCTGATCGGCATCAATCTGAAGGTCATGAAGGCCGTCGGCGAGGGCATCAAGGCCCACGCCCCGAACGCCTTCGTCATCTGCATCACCAATCCCCTGGACGCGATGGTCTGGGCCTTGCAGAAATTCTCGGGCCTGCCGAAGGAGAAGGTCGTCGGCATGGCCGGGGTGCTGGACTCGGCCCGTTTCGCCTATTTCCTGGCTGAGAAGACCGGCGTGTCGGTGCAGGACATCCACGCCTGGACCCTGGGCGGCCACGGCGACGACATGGTGCCGATGGTGCGCCATTCGACCGTCGGCGGCCTGCCGCTGCCCGATGCGGTCGCCGCGGGCCTGATGAGCCAGGGCGAGCTGGACGCCATCGTCGACCGCACCCGCAAGGGCGGCGGCGAGATCGTGGCCCTGTTGAAGACCGGTTCGGCCTTCTACGCCCCGGCCGAGAGCGCGGTCGCGATGGCCCGCTCCTATCTGCTGGACCAGAAGCGCGTCCTGCCGTGCGCCGTCTGGGTGTCGGGCGAATACGGGCTGAGCGACCTGTATGTCGGGGTCCCGGCCCTGATCGGCGCCGCGGGCGTGGAGAAGGTGATCGAGTTCACCACCAACGCCGACGAAAAGGCCATGCTGGCCAAGTCGGTGGACTCGGTGAGGGGGCTGATCGAAGCCTGCAAACAGGCCGACCCGTCGCTGGCCTGATCGGCCGCGAGATTCGAACGGATCGGGGGCCGTGGCGACGCGGCCCCTTTTTCGTGCGCCTTATTGCGCCGGAGCGGGCGCGGCGGCGGGCGCCGATGTGGCGAAGCCCATGGCGTTGGCGAACTTGTCCAACTGATTGGCCCAGGTGGCGGTGACGTCGTTAATCTGGGCGACGCCGGACGTGGTCAAGAGCACGTCATACTGAGCCACGGCGCGGGCCGGGACGTCCCCGGCGGGGGCGATGTAGAAGGCCTTGATGAACCGGTTGTCACGGTTCCAGTCGTTGACCTTCTCCTGGGTGATCTGGGCGCTGGTGAAGATGCTGGAGTACTGGACGTCGTCGCACAGCTCGGCGCCGCAGGTGTAGAACCACAACATCCAGTCCAGGCGGCCGTCATTGACGGGGATGTAGCGACGGCCGGCGTTCTGCTGGGTTTCGCCGACGATGGCGCCGATGCTCTTCAGCCAGTCCGAGACGGCCGCGGGCGCGACGCCGATGGCGGTCGCCGGGGTCGGCGCCTCGGCGGGGGCGGGCGTTTCTTGCGCCAGGGCGGGCGCGGCGAAGACGGACAGGGCGGCGACGAGGGGGATCAGGCGCATGGTCGAAGACTCCGAGTTTCCGCTATCTAGCGCTCAGGCGGCCTCGGACGCCAGCCAGTCGGCGCCGGACATTTCCGATAGTCTGGATGCGGTGCGTTCGAACTCGAAGGCCCCCACGCCGCTGGGATAAAGGGCGTCGGGCGCCGCCTCGGCCAGGACCACCAGGCGCGTTCTGGCCTCATAGAGGGCGTCGATCAGGGTGACCAGGCGGCGCGCCTCGTGATGGTTGGCGGGCGACAGCCGCGGCACGCCGTCCAGGAACAGGGTGTGGAAACGGGCGGCGATCGCCAGATAGTCCTGGGGTCCCAACGGCCGGGCGCACAGTTCGGCGAAGCTGGCGCGGGCCAGGCCCCCGGCGGTGCGCGCGATCACTACGTCGCGGCCCAGGACGGCCAGATGGGCCGGTTCCTCGGTCTCATCGCCCTTCAGTTCGGACCATAGCGTCTCGAAGGCGGTGCGGTTCGCGGCGTTCTCGGGGCTGAACCAGACCGGCCGCCCGTGCAGACGCTGGCGTCGCCAGTCGCGCTCTCCGGCCACCGCCACCACCTGACAGTGTTCGCGGATCAGATCGATGAAGGGCAGGAAGAGCTGGCGGTTGATGCCGTCGCGATAGAGGTCGCCCGGCTCTCGGTTGGAGGTCACGGCCAACACCACCCCTTCCTCGAACAGGGCCTGGAACAGGCGGCCCAGGATCATGGCGTCGGCGATGTCGGAGACCTGAAGCTCGTCGAAGCACAAGAGCCGGGTCTCGGCGGCGATCAGGGCCGCGACCGGCGCGATGGGATCGTCGCCCTTGGACTGGCCGAAGACGGCCTGGCGGGTCTTCCTGTCGCCCTTGCGCCACTGGCCGATCAGGTCGTGGACCCGGGCCATGAAGGCGTGGAAATGGGCGCGGGACTTGCGGGGTTCGGGGGCGCAGGCGAAGAACAGGTCCATCAGCATGGACTTGCCGCGCCCCGGCGGTCCCCACAGATAGACGCCGCGCACCTCGGGCCGGGTCCCGAACAGGCCCTTCTTCGTCAGATCGCGCTCCAACCGTTCCAGCGCGTCCAGCGCCGCGTCCTGGGCGGGATCGGGGCTGAGTCGACCGTCTTTCAGGCGCTGATCGAAGGCGCGGCGGATGCGGGAAGGCATGATCCCCAGATACCTTTCCGACGGTGCAGCGCAAGGTTATGTATCAGGTTCAGAAGAAAGACCTCTCGTGTTTCTCGTTGTCTTGTCGTTGTTGCTGGCGGCTTCGTCGGCGCCCGAAACCACGCCGCTGCCAGTCCGCATCGACGGGCCGGCGGTCATCGCCCTGAGGCTGGACAAGTCCGAACGGGGCAATGAGGAGCCGTGGTCTCGGACCGTTTTGGATTACCGGGTCGATCTAGGAGCGGCTGACGAGGACGGGTGGCGGACGGCGCTCTGGCGGCTGAACGCTATAGACGGTCAGGCGATGACCCCCGATACGTCTCCGACGCCTGACCTCCGGTTCGTCGTGGATGAGGCGCTGGCTCCGTCACGCCTCGAAAACCTCGACGAGATACTGGAACGACTGGAGAATCGGTCCGACGAAGGCGATGGGGCGATCGTCGAGGCGATGCGCGGACTCAGTCCAGAAGCGGCGGGGGCCTTGTTCGCCAGCGATGCGACGCTGGTGGCCCGGGGTCAAGGCACGGACCTCTATCTGGGCGAGGATTACGTCTATGAGCAGCAAGGGCTGCTGCCCTTCGGCGGAACGCCTGTCGTCATGACGGGCGTCTATCGTCTGGAAAGCCTCGACCCGCAGACACAGACGGCGCGGGTGACCTGGTCGATGCAGATCGATCCCAAGGCGCTAATGACGGCGATTCCGGCCATGATCCGAGGAATGATACAGGCGAGCGGCGAATGGAAGTCGGATGACGCCGAGATGATGGCCAAGGTCGAGCGCATGATTGCGTCCGCGCGGCTGGAGAACACCCGCCAGTGCAGCTTCGTCGTTTCGACGGTCACCGGATTGGCGGAGAAGGTCGATTGCACGACCCGGGTCGCCTTTTCAGTCGGTTCCGAGAGCCGTGTCCGGGAATCCCGGCTGCTGGCGACCCAGACCCTGATGAAATAGCGCCCGCGCGGGGTGAAAAGCGTATTGCTTCGCGTCTGCGAAAGCCTACATCGGATGCTTCGCCACCCAACATTCCCGCCCTCAAGCAGCGAGCGCCCGCGGCGCGAGCGTCAGGGCGTCCGAAGGATCAACACAATGGGCTATCGCGTCGCCGTCGTGGGCGCCACCGGCAATGTCGGCCAGGAGATGATGAACATCCTGGAGGAGGTGCGGTTTCCGGTATCGGAAATGCACGCCATCGCCTCGCGCAAGTCCAAGGGCGTCGAGGTGGCCTTCGGCGACCGGACCCTGAAATGCCAGGACCTGGAGAGCTTCGACTTCTCGACGGTCGACGTCGTGCTGATGAGCGCGGGCAAGGAGGTCTCCAAGGCCTGGTCCGAGAAGATCGGCAAGGCCGGACCCATCGTCATCGACAATTCCTCGGCCTTCCGCATGGACCCGGACGTGCCGCTGATCGTGCCCGAGGTGAACCCGGACGCGATCAAGGACGCGACCAAGAAGAACATCATCGCCAATCCGAACTGCTCGACGATCCAGTTGGTGACGGCGCTGAAGCCGCTGCATGACGCCGCCGGAATCAAGCGGGCGGTGGTTTCGACCTATCAGTCGGTCTCGGGCGCTGGAAAGGCGGGGATGGACGAACTGTGGACCCAGACCAAGGCTATCTACGGCCTGGGCGACGCCACGCCGAAGAAATTCCCCAAACAGATCGCCTTCAACGTCATCCCCTTCATCGGCGACTTCCGCGACGACGGCTATACCGACGAAGAAGCCAAGATGTGGGCCGAGACTCACAAGATGCTGGACCCGTCGATCAAGCTGACGGTGACCTGCGTACGCGTGCCGGTCTTCGTCGGCCATTCGGAAGCCGTGACGCTGGAGTTCGATCGCGCGATCGAGCCGGACGAGGCGCGCGCCATCCTGCGCGAGGCGCCGGGGGTGCAGGTGGTCGACAAGCAGGAACACGACGGCTACGTCACCCCGATCGACGCCGCCGGCGAATTCGCCGTCTATGTCAGCCGCATTCGGAAGGACCCGACGGTCGAGCACGGCCTGAGCCTGTGGGTGGTGTCGGACAATCTGCGCAAGGGCGCGGCCCTGAACGCGGTGCAGATCGCCCAACTGCTGGACGAGACCGGGGTCATCAAACCCGCGGACGGCTACAGGTCCATCGCGGTGTAGTTCGCTTCCTTCTCCCCCCTCGGGGGAGACGGTGGGCGCCAGAGGCGCTCGGATGAGGGGGCCGGTCGCCGCCTAACGCGTCCAGTGAAGAGGGTGCAGCCGACGCCCCTCCCTCATCCATCATGCGCAGCATGACGCCTTCTCCCCTTACGGAGAAGGAGCCGAAGCTTCAGACAGTCGATGACCGCTCTTTCGTCCGACAATTCTCGCGCCGCCCTGATCTCGGCCTTCGGCTGTTATGCGCTGTGGGGGCTGATGCCCCTGCTGTTCATGGGCCAGCACGCGGCCGGGTTCGGGGCGCTGGAGATCTTGGCCCACCGCGCCGTCTGGGCGGCGCCGGTGGCGGCCCTGCTGGTGATGGCGGCGAAACAGGGCGGCCAGGTCGCGGCGGCGTTCCGAGACCCCCGGACCTTGGGCTGGCTGGCGCTGTCGACCGTGCTGATCGGGACCAATTGGGGCGTCTATGTCTGGGCCACGACGCATCAGGCGACGCTGGAGGCCAGCCTGGGCTACTACATCAATCCGCTGCTCAACATGGTGGTGGGGCTGTGGCTGTTCCGCGAGCGGATGGACCGGTTCGGCTGGATGGCCGTGGGCCTGGCGGCGGTCGGGGTGGTGTTGCAGGCCCTGGCCCTGGGACGGCCGCCGTGGATCTCGCTGATCCTGGCGGTGTCGTTCGCCGCCTATGGGGTGATCCGCAAGCGCGTGCCGGTCGAGGCCCAGGCCGGGCTGCTGATCGAATGTCTGCTGCTGGCGCCGTTCGGCCTGGCCTGGGCGGCCTGGCTGACCTGGACCGGCCAGGGCGTGGCCTTCGACGATCCGGTCCATCTGCTGTGGGCGCTCGCCAACGGGCCGGCGACGGTGCTGCCCCTGGCCCTGTTCGCTTGGGCGGCGCGACGGATGCCCCTGTCGACCCTGGGCTTCATACAGTTCCTGGCCCCGACGTTGCAGTTCGCCGTGGGCGTCTGGGCGGGCGAGCCGTTGACGCCGCTGAGAGCCGTCAGCTTCGTCTTCATCTGGGGCGGGGCGGCGGTGTTCGCGACCGGCGCCCTGATGCGTCGCCGAGCCGAGCGGCGGGCCTTGGCCGACAGCGCCGAGCCGATCTAGAGCGCGCCGTAGAGGGCGTCGATCAAGCGCAGCGCCCTGGGGTCGCCGATCAGATGGGGCGATTGGCGGGTCATGACATAGGCGGCCGAGACGCCCGTCGTCGGATCGGCGAAGGCGCAGCTTCCGCCCCAGCCGCAGTGGCCCAGCGCGCGCGCGTTCGGGCCGAAGATGTTCAGGTCCCGGTTCAGGGTCCAGCCCGCGGCCCAGCCCATGACGAAGGGCAGAACCCTGTCCTGGCCGAAGATGCGCTGGCGCCGCGCGGCGTCCAGCGTCGCCTCGGACAGGAGCCGACGGCCCTCGAAGGCTCCGTCGGTCAGCACCGCCAGGATGCGTGCCAGGTCCCGCGCCGCGCCATGCAGATTGGCCGAGGGGATTTCCGCCATGCGCCATTCGGTCGAGCCGCGCCCGCCGGGAGCCGAGCCGCGATCCAGGAAGGCGGCGGTCTTGATCGCGTCGATGACGCCCAGATCCGGCGCGGCCGAGGGCTTGCGCAGTTGGGCGACGCGGCCGTGCTCGGTCTCGGGCAGACCGATCCACAGGTCCAGGCCGGGGAAGTCCTGACGCAGGGCCGTCCCCATGGTGCGGCCGTCGACCAGGCGGAACAGCTCGCCCGCCAGATAGCCGATGGTGATGGGGTGATAGCCGCTGGCCGTGCCCGGCGGCCACATCGGCGCCTGGGCGCACAGGCCGTCCAGCACCGCCTGGCGGTCGAACCAGATGCTCGGCTCGACCGTCGTGGCGAAGCCCGGCAGTCCCGCCTGATGCGACATCAACTGACCGACCGTCACCCGGTCCTTGCCCGCCTGGCCGAAGGCGGGCCAATAGGCGGACACCGGCGTGTCGTAATCCAGCAGGCCGCGCTCGACCGCCGTGGCGATCAGCAGGCCCATCACCGCCTTGCCGGTCGAGAAGACGGGGACCAGGGTGCGGTCGGTGAAGGGTTGGGTCCGGGCCGTGTCGGCGTACCCGCCCCACAGGTCCAGCACCGGCTCGCCGTCGATGCAGACGGAAAAGCGCGCGGCCAGTTCGTTCAGGCCCTCGGGCGCATCGGTGAAATTGGCGGCGAAAGCGTCCTTCACCGGACTGAGATTCGGCGGGCAGACGCCGTGAATTTCGATCGGATCCATGGCGGTCTCCTTATCCCATCCCGTCGCCGATGGCAGGGACTCCTCGCCCCGCGCTAAGCCAGGCCGCCGCGCCCGCCGCCGCCACGACGCCGGAGGCGAAGGCGGCCTGGAGCAGATAGCCGCCGGTCGGCGCCTCCCAGTCCAGCATCTCGCCCGCCGTGAAGACGCCGGGCAGGTCGGTCAGCATCAGCCGGTCGTCGACCTGATCCAGCGCGACGCCCCCGGCCGAGGATATGGCGCGCTCCAGGCCCTGGACGCCGACGATCCTGAGCCGCACGGCCTTGATGCGGCGAGCCAGCTTTTCGGCGCCTTCGGGGACGTCGCCGGGGATTTCACGCAGCAGGGCGGCGGCGGCGGGCGACAGGCCGCCCGCCTTCCTCAGCCAGTTGGAGACGCTGTCCTTGCCGCGCGGTCTCGACAGGCGGGCCGCCAGGGTCTCGACCGTCAGATCGGGGCGCAGGTCGACGGTCAGGGAGGTTGCGCCGTCGCGGGCCAGGGCGTCGCGTAGATCGGCCGACAGGGCGTAGATCGCCCCGCCTTCCAGCCCATAGCGGGTCAACAGGGCCTCGCCGCGCACCGTGCGGTCGCCGTGGGTCAGGGCGATGGTCTTCAGCGGCAGGCCCGCGAACCGTTCGACCAGCACCGGCGACCAGGCCACGTCGAAACCGACGTTGGACGGCGCGAAGGGGGCGACGGCGACGCCTTTTTCCTCCAGCCATGCGCGCCAGCCGCCGTCGGAACCGAGACGCGGCCAGGCGCCGCCGCCCAGGGCCAGTATGACCGCGTCGGGGCGTTCCAGCCGCTCGCCGTCGGGCGTCTGGAAGACCAGGGCGTCGTCTCGCCAGCCGCTCCAGCGCGAGCGGACGCGGATATCGACGCCCAGCGCGGCCAGCCGCGCCAGCCAGGCGCGCAGCAGGGGCGACGCCTTCATGGCCCTGGGAAACACCCGTCCCGAAGAGCCGACGAAGGTCTCGGCCCCCAGGCCGTCGGCCCAGGCGCGCAGATCGGCGGCGCTGAAGGCGGCCAGCCAGTTCTCCACGGTCCGGCGCGCGCCGCCGTAGCGGGCGACGAACCGTTCCGGCGGCTCGGAATGGCTCAGGTTCAGCCCGCCGCGCCCGGCCATCAGGAATTTGCGCGCGACCGAGGGCATGGCTTCGTGAATCACGACGCGGACCCCGTCCGTCGCCAGCCGCTCGGCCGCCATCAGCCCGGCGGGACCGGCGCCGACGACATGGACGATGGGGGCGGGGGCGTTCATGCCCTTCTCCTAGACCGGAACGGCGCGCGACGGCATAGACTGCGTGTCATGAGCGTCGCCTTCACACGCGAAGAAGATCTGGAGGCCACGGCGGCGGACCTGCCGGACCGGCCCGTCTCGCCGCATCCGAACTGGGTCACGGCCCAGGGCCTGGCGGCCATCGAGGCGGAACTGGCGTCGGCGCGCGCAGCCTATGCGGCGGCCCAGGCCAAGGGGTCGATCGAGGCGGATCGTACGGCCATGGCCCGGGCCACGCGCGACCTGCGCTATTGGTCGGCGCGCCGCGCCTCGGCCCAGTTGGTCGAGATCGCGCCGGACGGCCGGGTGCGCTTCGGCGGCGCCGTGACGATCGAGCGTGAGGACGGGCGCGTCCAGACCTGGCGCATTGTCGGCGAGGATGAGGCCGATCCGGCCAAGGGCAGCGTCAGCCACGTCTCGCCCCTGGCGCGCGCCCTGATGGGCAGACGGGTCGGAGACGAGGCCCTGGCGGCGGGCCAGACGATCGAGATCGTCGCCGTCGACTGAGAGCGTTCACCGCGCATCCACCTTCGCCGTGCGTTGATGGGCCATGAGCTGGTTTTCATCCGATCGCCCCGAACGTCGCGCTGAGCCGCGCCGCGGCGTCAATCTGGCCGGGGTGGTGGTGGCTTCGGGACTGGAGATCGGCTGCGTGATCGTGGACGTGTCCGACACCGGTATGCGCGTCCGCCTGAGCCGCAATCTGTCGCTGCCCGAACAGGTGACGGTGGTCGAGATCGGCGCGGGCCTGGCGCATGAGGCGCGGGTGATCCGGCGCGACGGCCATGAGGCGGGACTGAAGCGGGCGGGCCAGACCCGGTTGGGCGGCCTGGTCCCGGCGCGACTGACCCAGGCGCGCGAAGCCTGGCTGCGGGCGGGCGGTCGCTAAGGGACTGCGGCCGCTCGACGGTTCCACGGCGCCAGGGCCAGCAGTCGGGCCATGCCGCAGAAGCCGGTGGCGCCGGCGGTGAACAGGCCCGCGCCGACGAAGATCGGCACGCCCCAGAAGGCGGGATGGACCGTCAGGGCCAGGGCGGACCCCGTCAGGATCAGCCCCCCAGCCGCCATCTGCACCTGACGCATCAGCTCCAGCGGGGCCTTGCGGTTGACGACGGTCGGCAGGCCCGCCGCCTTCCAGGCCTCCAGCCCGCCGTCCAGCACATAGGCCGTGTCGGCGATGCGCGCGGCCAGCCGGTCGCAATTGGCGCCGGTGCGGTTTCCGGTGCGGCACATGAAGATCACCTGGCGGCCGGACCGCAACTCCAAGCGCGCGGTCTCGAATGCGGACAGGGGGGCGGCGACCGCCTGGGCGATGTGTTCGCGGGCGACCTCGTCCGGTTCGCGGATATCGACCAGCACGGCGCGGCCGGTCTTCAACCGGTTCGCCGCCTCGACGGCGGACAGGGGGATCAGGGTGCTCATGGCGGAGCTCGGGTTTCCGGGGGACAGTAGATTTCGGCCAGCAGGGCGATGACCCGCGCCACGGCCGGGTCGGCGATGGCGTAGTGCATGGCCACGCCTTGGCGGCGGGCTGCGACCAACCCGTCCTGACGCAGCAGGGCCAGATGTTGCGACAGCGCCGACTGCGATAGGCCGACCTCGGCCGCCAGGTCGCCGACCTGCCGCTCGCCGTCGGTGAGGCGACACAGGATCATCAGCCGGTTACGGTTGGACAGCGCCTTCATCAGTCGGGCGGCGTCATTCGCCCGGGACTGGAACTGATCCAGGCCGAGCTGGTCGAGTGCGATCATGTGTCCTCTATATCAGGAACTGCTAATTTAGTAAAAGCTAATATAGTGATGATCAACAGAGATCCGCCATGACCGCCTTCCCCATCGTCGAGGGCCTGTTCGACCCGGCCACCCACACCCTGACCTACATCGTCGCCGATCCGGCCACGGGCCGCGCCGTCGTCATCGACCCTGTGCTGGACTATGACCAGGCGACGGGGCGGACCTCGACCGGCTCGCTGGAGACCGTGCTGGCGCGCATCGCGGAGCGGGGCTGGACGCTGGACCGGGTGCTGGAGACCCACGCCCACGCCGACCATCTGACGGGCGCGCATGAGATCAAGGTCCGCATTGGCGTCCCCGTCGGCGTCGGCGGGCGGATCGGCGAGGTGCAGGCGACCTTCGCTCCCGTCTTCGAGGCGCAAGGCGCCACGCCGGAAGCCTTTGACGTCCTGTACGCCGACGGCGACCGCTTCGCCCTGGGCGAACTGACCGTCGAAGTGCTGCACACGCCCGGCCATACGCCTGCCTGCGTCAGCTATGTGATCGGCGACGCCGTCTTCGTGGGCGACACCCTGTTCATGCCGGACTACGGCTCGGCCCGATGCGACTTTCCCGGCGGCGATGCGCGGACCCTGTACCGGTCGATCCACAGGATCCTGGCGCTGCCGGAGGACACGCGCGTCTTCGTCGGTCACGACTACCTGCCCGAGGGCCGCACGGACTTCCGCTGGGAGACGACGGTGGCGGCGCAGAAGGCGGACAACATTCATGTCGGCGGCGGGCGGGGAGAAGACGACTTCGTCGCCATACGCCAGGCGCGCGACGCGACCCTGAAGGCGCCGACCCTGCTGTTGCCTGCGTTGCAGGTGAACATCCGGGCGGGGCGGTTGCCGCCGCCCGAACCGTCCGGGCGGCGGTATCTGAAGATCCCGTTGAAGGCGGGTTAAGGGTTCAGCGCCTCGGCCATGAAGGCCGTCACCCTGGGCCAGGCGTCCTGCCGCGCCGCAGCGTCGGCTTCGGGGGTCCCGCCGCTACGATGGCCGTTGCGCGGCCCGCCGTCGCCGATCAGGTCGTGACCGGCCTCGGGATAGATCAGGGCGACGGTCGTCCGGCCCGCCGCCGCGCGCGCCGCGACGATGTTCTCGGCCTGACGCACGGAATTCCATTGGGCGTCCTTGCCGCCCGCGATCAGCATCAGGGCGCCGCGATAGGTCTCGACCGGAATACGGGCCTGCGCCTCCCTCTCGGGATGGTCGGCGCGGCCGTTCTCGTGGATGGCGCGCAGGTCGGCGGCGGGACCGGCCAGCAGCCCCTCGACGAAGCCGCGATAGGGCATGAAGGTCAGGGCCTGACCGTCGAAAGAAAAGGAAGACCGGGTCCCCTCGGCTTCAACCGTCTCCAGCCCCCAGCCTTCCCAGACGATATCGGAAGGGGTGTAGGCGACCACGGCGTCGATCCAGTCGTAGCGGCTGGCGGCGATCAAGGCGAACTCCGATCCCTTGGACCCGGCGAACAGGCCGAAACGTTCGACGTCCGCGCCCGGTATGGCGGCGACGGTGTCGCGCAGGCGGGCCAGTTGATCGACCGGTATGTCGACGAAACTGCCGGCCAGTTCGGGCAGGGCCTTGGGCGGGCCGTACTGACCCCAGTCGGGCGAGTAATAGGGCAGGCCGACGGCGACATAGCCCAGGCGCGCCAGGATCGGACCGAACCGTTCGCCCGCCTCGGTCCCGCCGTCGGCGCCGTGCAGGATGACGACCACGGGGCGGGGCGTGTCGTCGGCCAGACGCCAGGCGGCGGCGTGGGGGAAGCCCGCGATCGGCGTCCTGGTGATCTCCTGCGCCGCCAAAGGCGCGGCGGTCCCTAGCGTCAGGACAGCGATCAGGGCGCCGAACAGGCGGCGGGTCGTGTGAAACATCGGGGTCTCCCGTTCGCGGACTTTCCGCATTCAGGAGTCAGTCGTCGCCGATGCGCCGGATGGATGCGCTCGCCTCACGCCGCGGGCATGGTTCCCGAATTGATGGCGATGCGGCCGATCAGGCCCTTGACGATCAGGTCCAGGGGCGAGCCTTCGCGATAGTCGGCGGCGGCGACGAAATTGACCCGGTCTTCCGAGATCAGGCCATAGATCTTGTCCTGATCGCGCTTGGAATTGCGCGGATCATAGACGGCGATCGAGAAGCCGCCCTTGGTGTGCATCATCTTCATGGTCGGCACGTCGGTGTCGCCGTCGCCGATGAAGATCATCCGATCGAACGGCACCGGCCGTTCCGCGTCGGGCATGAATTTGTTGATCTGCTCATGCTCGTAGTGGTTCAGCACGCCCTTGTTGATGCGGAACAGATACTGGGTCTTGGTGGTGTAGTTGACGCCCACCGCCGGCCAGATGGCGACCCCGTCGCGGTCATAGACGAATTTCGACGCGAAGACGTGGCGGAAGGCCCCGCGGATCGGGCAGCCGTCGATCATCTCCTCCAGACCGGCCGAGACGATGTAGTGCTCGATCTCCAGACCGTAGTGTCGGCCGAAGGCGTCGATGCGCTCGAACCAGCCGGGACCGGTCAGGTCGGTCTTCAGACCGTCGAACAGTTTCACGTCCTGGCCATGTTCGCGCAGCATCTTGCGGGTGATCGGCTCGCCGTTCTCACGCGCGCGCTGCAACATCAACTGCATATACATCAGGATATTGTCGCCGTCGGATTCGCGCGTCAGCCGGTCGGCCTCGCCCCAGAAGTCGCCGATGCCCATGCCGACGGAGGGGATGAAGGTCACCTCCTGCATATTGCCGCGCGCCAGGGTGCCGTCGAAGTCGTAGATCAGGGCGGTCTTCAAAGGGGCGGCCATGCGGCCTCCAGTGGCGAGTGGCGAGTGGCGAGTGGTTAGTGAAGGCGGAGGGACGAGTCAAAGCGCAAGGGCGCGAACACCCTACTCGCTACTCGCCGCTCGCCACTCGCCGCTCAGCTCCGGCGTCCCCGCGTCGGAGGCGGCGCTCAGGGGCAGGTGCAGGATGAAGGCCGCGCCCTTGCCGGGTTCGCTCTCCACCTCGGCCCAGCCGCCATGCAGTTCGGTCAGGGCCTTGACCAGGGCCAGGCCGACGCCGGGACCGCCCCGCTCGCGACGGACGAAGCGGTCGAAGACGTGGGGTTGCAGGTGATAGGGGATGCCGCGCCCGGTGTCGGCGACGCGGATGCGCATCTCCGAGGGCGAGGCTTCGGCCGTAAGGGTCACGGCGCCGCCCTCGGACACCGCGCGGGCGGCGTTGTCGAGCAGATGGTCCAGGGCCTGACGGATGCGGGCGGCGTCGGCTCGGATCGACGGCAGGGCGGCGTCGCTGCTCACGCTCAGGGTCGCGCCGCGGCCTTCGACCCTGGCGCGCACGGTCTCGGCCGCCTGGTCCAGAAGATCGCGCACGCGCACGTCGTGCAGACCCAGCTCCATCTCGCCGGCGTCGATCTGGGCCATGTCTAGGACGTCGTCGATCGACCGGGCCAACTGACTGGCGGCGACGCGGATGGCGCCGGCGTGCTGGCGGCTGCGTTCGGGCAGGTCGCCCATCGATTCCAGCAGTTCGGAATAGCCGACGATGGTGGTCAGGGGGGTGCGCAGTTCATAGGAGACGCTGCCGACGAATTCGCGCTTCAGGGCCTGGCTTTCGGCCAGGGCGGCCTCCTTGGCCGACAGGGCCTGCTCCAGCTCGCGTCGGGCGGTGACGTCCGAGAAGGCCACCAGGGTGGCGCCGTCGGGCAGGGGGCGGGTGCGCCAGGCGGCGATGCGGCCGTCGGCGGTGCGGCTTTCTCCGGCCACGGCCACGCGACTTTCGGGATCAGGGTCGGCGACGCGCGCCTTCAGCCCCATCCACAGGCCGGGATCGGGCAGGACCGCCTTGCACGCCTCGGCCACGGCGCCGAAGTCTCCGGCCTGTTCCAACTGGTCGGCGGTGAGGCCCCAGAAGGTCTCGAACGCCTCGTTGTGCAGACGCAGGCGGCCGTCCGAACCGAACACGGCGACGGCGTCGTTCAGCTTGTCCAGGGTCGCGGTCTGGACCTGAATCTGGGCGTTGTAACGGCTGCGGAGCTGTAGTTCGTCGGTGATGTCCGAGAACAGCAGCAGGATGCCGCCCAGCGGGTGCGGCTGGCGCACCAGGCGCAGGGTGCGGCCGTCGGGCAAGGACCAGCCGTCGTCGGGCGCGGCCTCGGCCGCCTCGTAGAAGGCCAGTTCGCGCGCCTTCCAACCGGCGTAGTCGACGACCTCGGGAATCTGGCGGCGCTGGCGCAGGCGGTCCAGCAGTTCGGCGTGAGTGGGGCGGTCGTCCAGCCAGGCCGGGTCCAGGTTGAACAGGGTCTGGAAGGCGGTGTTGTGGAAGGCCAGCCGTTTGGACGGGCCGAAGATGGCCACGGCGTCGGCCAGGTGGTTCAGGGTCTCGTCATGGGCCTCGACGTGACGACGCAGGGTGTCGCGCGTCTCTTCGGCGTCGGTCATGTCGATGGCGAAGGCGATGACGGCGCCGGTTCCGCCGGGCGCGGGTTCGGCGACGACCTTCCAGGCGCGGCGACGGCCCCCCGACGAGGTCCAGCGGAAGCCCTCCTGGCGCATGGCGCTGCGGCCGGCCTCGGCGGTCAGGCTTTCGACGCCCCGATCGAAGCTGAGGTTCCTGTCGCGCGCCGTATCCAGATCGGCGGCGCCGACCTCGGCCAGCCAGGCGCGGTTGGCCCAGGCCAGGCGTCCGGCGGCGTCGACCACCCAGGTCGGCGAGGGCGAGGCGTCGGCCAGCAGACCCAGGCCGCTCTCGACCGCCCCGGC
>JAFLCT010000059.1 GCA_017302335.1 Caulobacterales bacterium
GGCCGAGGCGCCCAGACGCAGGCGTGGGCTGAGCCGGTAATAGGCCCCGGCCTCGACATCGCCCCAGTCGGTCTCGCGGCCGACCGGCTGATTAAGATTGAAATCCAGGCCCCAGCGGCCGCCGTCGATCCAGCGCAGGCTGCGACGCTGGGGCTGGACGGTCGTAGGCTGGGCGCGCTGGGCGTCGGTCAGGCTGAGGGTCGAAGCGGTCGAGCGGGATTGCGCCAAGGCGGCGTCGGCGAGGCACAGGGTCCCCGCCAGAACCAGCGTTGCTGCGACGCCGCCGAAACGCATTTCCAGTCCCCTGGAGCCGCCGCACGAGCGCGGCCGCCTGATATCACTCGCGATTAGACACCCCTGAACGGCCCGGTCAATCAAACACGGCGACGAGGACGGCGTTAAAGGCGACTCTGGATCGCGCCTGTGGCGCAAGCGTCACGGGAAAAGACCCATATCGGGACTCGCCCAGGGCGAGAGTCGGGCGGGTGCGGCGGGGATCAGGCGAGAAGGCGGCGCTTCGCCTTGTCATCGCCCCTTTTCACCGTGTTATAGAGCCTCCTTGCGGCGCTTCGGCGGCGCGGCGCCGTCCGCCGGACGGTCCCCGCCCAGGCGCACTTTCGAACGGAGACGGCTCTGATGGTTCCCTTCAACCGCGCGGCCAGCGGCGCCGCCCTGGCCCTGATCGCCTCCAGCCTGGCCCTGGCCGGCTGCGGCGGGGGTCCCCGCCTGCCCTTCACGGGCGGCGAGGCCAAGGCGCGTCCGGCGGCCCAAACGGGCATCGGCGTCAACGCCTTCCTGTGGCGCGCGACCCTGGACACCCTCAGCTTCATGCCGCTGCTGACCGCCGACCCGTGGGGCGGCGTGGTCAACTACGACTGGTACGTGAACCCCCAGACGCCGAACGAGCGTTTCAAGGCGACCGTCTTCATCCTGGATACGCGGCTGCGCGCCGACGCCCTGAACGTGTCGGTGACCAAGGAGGTCAAGGACGCCTCGGGCGCCTGGGTCTCGGCCCCGGTCGCGGCCCAGACCGAGACCGACCTGGAAAACGCCATCCTGACCAAGGCGCGCCAACTCAACCTCGCCAACGCGAGCTGAACACCCTCCCCGACTAAAACGCCTCTTCGGGCCTGATCCCTGAGGCTTGCTTCAGGATAAAGACCCGTGGCCCGCTACGAGCCTAAGATCGCCGAACCCCGCCAGCAGGCCCGCTGGGCGGCCGCCGACGCCTTTGTCACCCCGACCGGGGAGACCGGGCGGCCGAAATACTATGTGCTGGAGATGTTCCCCTATCCGTCGGGCAACATCCACATGGGCCACGCGCGCAACTATGTGATGGGCGATGTGGTGGCCCGGTTCAAACGGGCGCGCGGCTATGACGTGCTGCACCCGATGGGCTGGGACGCCTTCGGTATGCCGGCCGAGAACGCGGCCATGGAGCGGGGCGTCCATCCCGGCGATTGGACCTGGTCCAACATCGCGGCCATGCGCGAGCAGTTGAAGCTGCTGGGTCTGTCGCTGGACTGGTCCAGAGAGTTCGCCACCTGCGACCCGACCTATTACGGCAAGCAGCAGGCCTGGTTCTTGGAGCTGTATCGGCGCGGCCTGGTCTATCGCAAGGACGGGGTGGTCAACTGGGACCCGGTCGACAACACCGTGCTGGCCAATGAGCAGGTGATCGACGGGCGCGGCTGGCGTTCGGGCGCCGTGGTCGAGAAGCGCAAGCTGAACCAGTGGTTCCTGCGCATCACCGACTATGCCGACGAGCTGATCGACGGCCTGGCGACCCTGGATCGCTGGCCCGAGAAGGTCCGATTGATGCAGGAGAACTGGATCGGTCGGTCCAAGGGTCTGCAGATGACCTGGGCCTGGGCCGGAACCGCGCCCGAGGCGGCGCCGGACGGGCTGGAGATCTACACCACCCGACCCGACACCCTGTTCGGGGCGTCCTTCATGGGCGTCGCCCCCGACCATCCGATCGCCAAACAGTTGGCCGACGCCGATCCGGCCGTGGCCGCCTTCGTGGCCGAATGCCGCAAGGGCGGGTCCAGCCAGGCCGAGATCGAACAGGCCGAGAAGATCGGCTGGAACACCGGACTGAAGGTCGTGCATCCGTTCGACGGCCGCGAGGTCGAGGTGTGGATCGCCAACTTCATCCTGTCCGAGTACGGGACCGGAGCGATCTTCGCCTGTCCGGCCCACGACCAGCGCGACCTCGATTTTGCCCGCAAATACGGCCTGCCGGTGATCCCGGTGGTGCGGCCCGAAGGCGCCGATGACGACTTCACGGTGACCGACGAGGCCTATGTCGGGCCGGGCGTGATCTTCCATTCCGACTTCCTGGACGGGCTGGACATCGAGGCGGCCAAGGCCGAGGCGATCCGGCGCATCGAGGCCGCCGGTCAGGGTCAGGGCGCGACCATCTATCGCCTGCGCGACTGGGGCGTGTCGCGCCAGCGCTACTGGGGCTGCCCGATCCCGATCATCCACTGTCCGAACTGCGGCCCGGTCGAGGTTCCGACCGACCAACTGCCGGTCGAACTGCCCCAGGACGTGACCTTCGACGTTCCAGGCAATCCGCTGGACCGACACCCGACCTGGAAACACGTGGCCTGTCCGTCGTGCGGCGCCCCAGCGGTGCGCGAGACCGACACCCTGGACACCTTCGTGGACTCCAGTTGGTATTTCGCCCGTTTCACCGATCCCAAGGCGGTCGAGCCGATCAACAAGGCGGCGGCCGACCGCTGGATGCCGGTGGACCAGTATATCGGCGGGGTCGAGCACGCGGTGCTGCACCTGCTGTACGCCCGCTTCATCAGCCGGGCCTTGTCGGATGCGGGGCTGATGGACGTGCGCGAGCCGTTCGCGGGTCTGTTCACCCAGGGCATGGTCGTCCACGAGACCTATCGCCGGGCCGATGGGGCGTGGGTCGAGCCGACCGACGTCGAACTGACCAACACCGACGGCAAGCGCAGTGCGCGTCAACTGTCGACCGGCCAGGCCCTGATCATCGGCGACATCGAGAAGATGTCCAAGTCCAAGAAGAACGTCGTGGCCCCGCAGGAGATCCTGGGCAGCCACGGCGTCGACGCCGGACGTCTGTTCGTGCTGTCGGACAGTCCGCCCGAACGGGACGTGCAATGGACCTCGGGCGGGGTCGAGGGCGCCGGTCGGTTCGTCCAGCGCGCCTGGGCCGAATTCGACGGTTTCGACGCCGCCAAACCCGGCGACGCCGAACAGAACGCCTCGCTGCGCCGCGAGACGCACAAGACGATCATGGCGGTGACCGAGGGGGTCGAGACCTTCCGCTTCAACTCGGCTATCGCCAAGCTCTACGCCTTCCTGGGCGTGCTGAAGGCCCATGGCGAGGCGGGCGGCGAGGCCAAGGCCGAGGCCCTGTCGGCCTTCGCCCGGCTGATCGCGCCCTTCACCCCGCACCTGGCGGAAGAGGGCTGGACCCGCCTGGGCCAGGCCGGAATGGCCCTGGACGCGCCCTGGCCGGACTATGAGCCGACCCTGGCGGCCGACGACGCGGTGGTTCTGCCGATCCAGGTCGGGGGCAAGCGGCGCGGCGAGATCGCCATGCCGCGCGGGGCCGACGCCGCCGCCGTCGAAGCCGCCGCCCTCGCCAATCCGGCGGTTCAGGCCTACCTTGCCGCCAACGGACAATCGGTCCGCAAGGTGATCGTGGTGCCTGATCGGATCGTCAATCTGGTGGTCGGCTGATGCGCGCGGCGGCCCTGCTGCTGATGACGGCGGCCGTCGGCCTGTCGGCTTGCGGCTTCACGCCCCTGTACGCCGAGGGCGTGGCCGGAACCGAGGTCTCGCGCATCGCCGTCAACACGCCGGACGACCGGCTGGGCTATCGCCTGCGCGAACAGCTTGAAGACGCCCTGGCCGTGAACCGGTCGGCGGCGCCGACGCGGACTCTGGATATCCAGGTCGAGAGCGCGCGCCGTCCCCTGGGGCGCCGCATCGACGATACGGCCACCCGCTATGAGCTGACCGTGCGCGCGGCCTGGACCCTGACTTCGCCCGGCGGAGGCGATCCTGTCGGCGGGGTGGAGACGGCCACCGTCACCTACGCCGCCGCCGACCAGCCCTATGCCGCCATCGCCGCCCAGCAGGACGGCGAAGACCGCGCCGCCGCCGACCTGGCGCGTCTGTTGCGGATCGATATCCTGAGGGCGCTGTCGAGCCGATGACGGCCCGCCGTCCCAGACCCTTCCCCGCCCTTCGGAGGGTCTCCTTCTCACTGTGGGGAGGGACCAAATGAACCTCTCCAAACGGCCGGAGATCGACCGCTTCCTGAAATCGCCCGATACGGGGGTGCGGGCGGTGCTGATCCACGGCAAGGACCGCTCGGGCGTGGCCGAGCGCGCCGAGATCCTGTGCAGGACGGTCACCCCGGACCTGAACGACCCCTTCAATGTGACGGTCCTGACCGACAGCGACGTCGATGGCGACGAGGGGCGGCTTGAGGACGCCCTGACCGCCCTGTCGATGATCGGCGGGCGGCGGCTGGTGCGGGTGCGGCTGGGGGCCGAGAAGGCGTCCGTCGACAAGAGGCTGGCGGGCGCGCTGAAGACCCACGCCGAGGGCGGCTTCAACCCCGACGCCATGCTGGTGATCGAGGCCGGAAGCCTGGGCCGCGACTCCGCCCTGCGCAAGGCGGCCGAGACGGCGGCGGGCGCGGCGGGCATTGTCTGCTACGAGGACGAGGTCGGCGACATGGCGCGAATGACGCGCGAGGCCCTGGCCGCCGACAAGGTGGGGCTGACGTCGGACGCCCTGGAGCGGTTCGTGGGCCGCCTGCCCAAGGAGCGCGGCCTGATGCGCCAGGAGATCGAGCGGCTGGCCTTGTATATCGGTCCCGGTTCGGGCCGCACCATCGACGCCGACGAACTGGACAAACATCTGGGGGTCGAGCCGGACGCCTCCTTGCAGGACGCGGCGCTGCAAGCCTTCGGCGGCCGCCCGGCCCCGGCCCAGGCGGGCCTGCGCCGGGCGCTGGCCGAGGGCGAATCCTCGGTCATGGCGGTGCGCCAGGCGGCCCTGCACCTGGGCCGGTTGCGGCGCATCAATGTGCTGCAAGCCTCGGGCGCCGGGGCCAAGGAGGCGGCCAAGGCGGCCGGGGTGTTCTGGAAACAGGAGGCCGAGATGCTGCGCCAGGCCCGCAACTGGAGCCTGACGGCCCTGGACGAGACCCTAGTCAGCATCAACACCGCCGATGTGGCGACCAAGACGACCGGCTCGCCCGATCATCTGATCGCCGAACGCCTGTTGCTGGAGATCGCCAGCCGGGCGCGGCGGTTGGGGCTGTGACCCTTCTCCCCCGAGGGGAGAAGGATTCAGATCACCGCCGACGCATACCGCCCAGTATGCCCCGCAGAAGTTCACGGGTGATCGTCGATCCGGCGGTGCGCAGGACCGACTTGGTCAAGGCGTCCATCGGCGTCTGGCGGCTGGAGGCGCGCGGCCGCGGGGCGGCGCGTTCGCGGTCGTAGCGCGCCTGTTCGCGGGCCTCGGCCTTGGCGCGGGCCTCGGCCGCCTTTTCCGCCTCCTTGGCCGCGACGGCGTCGGCCTTGGCCTTGGCTTCGGCCAGTTTGGCGTCGGCGGCGGCGCGGTCGGCCTGGCCGCGACGGGCGTCCAGCACCTCCTGGGCCGACTCGCGATCGACCGGGGCGTCATAGACGCCGCGCACCACGCTGGTCGCCATGACCTGGGCGCGTTCGGCGTCGGTGGCCGCGCCCAGACGCGAATCCGGCGGACGGATACGGGTGCGGGCCACGACGCTCGGCGCGCCTTTTTCGTCCAGCACCGAGACCACGGCCTCGCCGACGCCTAGGGCCTGGATGGCCTCGGCCGTGTCGAAGGCGGGATTGGCGCGGAAGCTTTCGGAGGCCGCCTTCAGGCCGCGCTGCTCGGCCGGGGTGTAGGCGCGCAGGGCGTGCTGGATGCGGTTGCCCAACTGGGCCAGGACGGTGTCGGGAATATCGGCCGGGTTCTGGGTGATGAAATAGACGCCGACGCCCTTGGAGCGGATCAGGCGGACCACCTGCTCGACCTTCTCCAGCAGGGCCTTGGGCGCGTCGCGGAACAGCAGATGCGCCTCGTCGAAGAAGAAGACCACGCGCGGCTTCTCTGGGTCGCCGATCTCGGGAAGCTGTTCGAACAGCTCGGAAATCAGCCACAGCAGGAAGGCGGCGTACAGGCGCGGGCTGGACATCAGCCTGTCGGCGGCCAGCACATTGACCTGGCCCCGGCCGTCCAGACCGGTGCGCATCATGTCCTCCAGCTTTAGCGCTGGTTCGCCGAAGAAGGCCGCGCCGCCCTGTTGCTCCAGTTGCAGCAGCGCCCGCTGGATGGCGGCGATGGAGACCGGGGCCACGGCGCCGACCTCGCGGCCGATACGCTCGGCGTTCTCGCCGACATAGGCCAGAAGGCTGCGCAGGTCGTCCAGGTCCAGCAACAGCAGACCTTCCTGATCGGCGACGTGGAAGGCGACCGCCAGCACCCCTTCCTGCACCTCGTTCAGGTCCAGCATCCGGGCCAGCAGCAGGGGACCGATCTCGCTGACCGTCGTGCGGATGGGGTGGCCCTTCTGTCCGTATAGGTCCCAGAAGACGACGGGCGCGGCCTTGGGCGTCAGGGTCAGGCCCATTTCGGCGGCGCGGGCCAGGAGCTTCTCATTGGGCGAACCCGGCTGGCTGATGCCCGAAAGATCGCCCTTCACATCGGCGCAGAAGACCGGGACCCCGGCGTCGGAGAAGCCCTGAGCCATGATCTGAAGCGTCACCGTCTTGCCCGTGCCGGTCGCCCCGGCGACCACGCCATGCCGGTTGGCGCGGTCGAAACGCAGGACCTGGGGTTGGGCGCCGTCGTCGGCGAGGGATTGGCCCAGGAACAGGCCGGGCAAGGCGGCGTCAGGCATGAAGGTCTCCGTGGATCAGGTCCGACTTAGCGTATTCGCGGGTGAGCCGGAACCGGTCTCGAACCGGGCGGCCGCACGACGTTCGTCAAACCGCATTGACGCTGGACCCGACCGGCCCGACAACCGTCGGCATGAGACCCGCCATCGCCGTCCCGAACTCGACCGTCGCCCGCAACGCCCTGGTGCTGATCGCCGCCGTCGCCGGCGGTGCGGCCCTGTACTGGCTGCGAGACATCCTGACCCCGCTGGCCATGGCCATCTTCCTGATGATCATGATCGACGGGGTGAAACGATCGATTGAAAGGCGCACCCGGCTAAGCCCGCGCTGGGCCGCGGTCGCCGCCCTGCTGGTGGTGGTGGCGGGCTTCATCGGCTCGATCTGGATCATCATCGACGGCGCAGCGAACTTCTTCACCGACGCCTCGGGGGTCAGCGCCAATATCGGACCGCGACTGGACCAGATCATCGCCGACGTCTCGCGCGTCTTCGGCGTGACCACGGCGCCCACGGCGCGCGACCTGATCGCGCGCCTGGATTTGCGGGAGTATCTGACCCAGTTGGCGGTTCAGGCCCAGGGCACGGCCTCGGGCGCCTTCTTCGTCATGGTCTATCTGGGCTTTCTCCTGGCCTCGCAGATCGGCTTCCGGCGCAAGCTGGTCGGTATGTTCCCCCAGCGCGAGGCGCGCTCGGAGGCCATGGAGGTGTTCGAACGGGTGCGCGGCGGGGTCGAGGGCTATCTATGGGTCCAGACCGTGACCGGGGCCATGATCTGCCTGGCGGCGTGGATCCTGATGCGGTCCGTGGGGCTTCAGAACGCCGAGTTCTGGACCTTCGTCATCTTCATCGTCGGCTTCATTCCGGTGCTGGGCGGCGCCGTGGCGGGCTGTGCGCCGCCGCTGTTCGCCCTGGTCCAGTTCGACACCTATTGGCCGGCGTTGATCCTGCTGGTGGGTTTGCAGACCATTCTGTTCATCAGCGGCAATCTGATCCAGCCGCGGATGCAGGGCGACAACCAGAACATCGACCCCGTGGTGGTGCTGCTGTCCCTGGCCCTGTGGGGCAAGATGTGGGGCGTGGTCGGTATGTTCCTGTCGACGCCGCTGGCGGTCATGGCCATGGCGATCCTGGCTGAATTCAGGGGGTCGCGTTGGATGGCCATCCTGCTGTCGGGCGACGGCGCGCCCTATGCCGACGAGGAGTCCAGGACGGCGTCAAAGGGGCGCGGCGCCGTGTCGCGGGGCGGGGCGGGCGGAAAGACCCCCCCGGCCGCTTGAAGGCCCCGAGCGAACGCCTATCTACATTCGAGACGACGGGGACTCCCTCCCCCTCAAGCCCCGCCGTTCAGCGAGCGCCGCCTCCTCCCTCCCCTCCCGGAGACGGCCCGCCAGGCCGCCGAGCGCCCCGCGCCCGGCGGCCTTGTCGTTTGTAGGCCCGGGAACGGCGCCCAGAAGCTTTTCGGCCTTCCCCGAAACGCCTTGCTGGCCTAGTCAGCGGTTGCGGCACGTTCCGCCGCGTCAGCCGACCCTGTCCATCATGACCGCCGCCGATTCGCGCCCCGCTCTCGCTCAGACCGTCGATCTGGAGATGTTGAGGGCCGCAATGGCGCGCCGGCTGGGGGTCAAGACGCTGGACGAGCGTCAGGGCCTGTTCGCGGCCCAGGCGCACGAGGATTACGCCGCCGACGAGACGCCCGAACTGGACGGCGAGGGCTTCGCCGCCCTGTTGGCCGAGGCCTGGCGTGCGGCCGAGGCTCGCGTCTGCGGCGCGCCCGCAGAAATCTCTGTGCGCCCGTTGCGGGTCGAGGGCGGACGCGCCGCCTATGACCTGGTGCAGATCATTCAGGACGACTGCCCCTTCCTGGTCGACAGCGTGATGGGCGAGCTGGCCGAGGCCGGCGTGTCGGTGCGCGCCCTGTTCCACCCGGTCACGCCGGAGACCGGCGGGCTGGAATCGGTCATCCTGGTGATCATCGACTCCCTGCCGCAGGAACGCCGCGACGCCCTGGCCGAAGCCCTGGCCGTCACCCTGGCCGATGTCCGCGCCGCTGTGAGCGACCACGCCGCCATGGCCGAGCTGATGAAACGGTCGGTGGCCGAGCTGGAGGCCACGGCGCCGAAAACGGACCCGGAGCTGGTGCGCGAGCACGTGGAGTTCCTGCGCTGGCTTAAGGCCGACCATTTCGTCTTCCTGGGCGCGCGCGACTACGACTATCCGCGCAAGTCCGACGGCGCCTATGAGGCCGAGGCTCCGCTGAGTTTGGCGAGCGAGGGCCTGGGCGTGTTGCGCGACCCGAACCGCACCGTGCTGCGCCGCTCCAACGAACCGGCGGTGCTGACCAAACAGATCAAGCGCCAACTGGACCTGGGCGATCCGGTCACCGTGGCCAAGGCCAACGCCCGGTCGCGCGTGCATCGCCGCGCCTATATGGATTACGTCGGGGTCAAACGGTACGGCGACGACGGCAAGCCCTCGGGCGAGACCCGCTTCGTCGGCCTGTTCACGGCCGAGGCCTATGACAAGGCCGCCTCGGAGATGCCGCTGGTCCGCCGCAAGGTGAAGAACGCCCTGATCCGCGCCGGCAAGGCGCCGGGCAGCCACAATGAGAAGCGGCTGAAGAACATCCTGGAGAACTATCCCCGGGATGAGCTGTTCCAGATCACCGAGGACGAGTTGTTGAACATCGCCCTGGGCGTTCTGCACCTCTATGACCGGCCGCGCATCCGCATCTTCACCCGCCAGGACCCGTTCGACCGCTTCGTCTCGGTTCTGGCCTATGTGCCGCGTGAACGCTACGACGCCTCGGTGCGCGAACGGATCGGCCAGATCCTGGCTCAGGCCTATGGCGGGCGTCTGTCGGCCTGGTATCCGCAGTTGTCGGACCAGCCGCTGGTGCGCATTCACTACATCATCGGCGTCGAGCCGGGCAAACACCTGAACCCCGACCTGGCGACCCTAGAAGCCCAGGTGGCCGAGGCCGGGCGCGGCTGGGTCGACCGGTTCGAGAGCGCCCTGGGCGACGCGGCGTTCGACGAGGCCGCCATCGGCCCGACCAGCGCCAAATGGGCCAACGCCTTCGGCGCCGGTTATCGCGACCGCTATGACGCCGCCGAGGCCGTGCGCGACCTTGAGGCCGTCGATCGGCTGAACGCCACCGGCGACCGGAACGGCGGCGAACCGGTGGCCGTGCGCGCCTTCCGCACCGCCGCCGACAACGCCTTGCAACTGCGCTTCAAACTGTATCGACGGGGCGCGGCCGTGCCGCTGTCGGATGTGTTGCCGATCCTGGCCGACATGGGGCTGAAGACGTTGGAGGAGTGGGGTCACGCCATCCGCCCGGTCGGCGACCCGGAGATCCACGTCCACGAGTTCCTGCTGGAGGACCCGCGCGGCGAAACACTGAGCTTCGACGCTGTCCGGGGACCGTTCGAGGACGCCTTCGGCGCCGTCTGGGACGGCCGCACCGAGAGCGACGGCTTCAACCGCCTGGTCCTGGAGTTGGGCGTCGACTGGCGTCAGGCCGCCCTGGTGCGCACCCTGGCCCGCTATCGCCAGCAGACTGGCCTGGACCCTAGCCAGACGGTGCAAGAGGAAGCCCTGCGGGAATATCCCGACATGGCGCGGCTGTTGCTGAACCTGTTCGCCGCCCGCTTCGACCCGGACAGCTCGGCGGCGGGGCGTGAAAAGGCCTCGTCTGAGTTGGTCGAAAAGGGCCTGGCCCTGTTGCAGGACGTGAAGTCGCTGGACCACGACCGGGTGCTGCGTCGGTTGATGCTGCTGATCCAGGCGGTCATGCGCACCAACTTCTATCAGACGGCGGCCGACGGCGGCTTCAAGCCGCACATCTCGATCAAGATCGCCTCGCGCGAGCTGGTCGATCTGCCGCTGCCCAAGCCCTATCGCGAAATCTTCGTCTGGGCGCCGCACATCGAGGGGGTGCACCTGCGCTTCGGCCCGGTGGCGCGCGGCGGCCTGCGCTGGTCGGATCGTCGCGACGACTTCCGCACCGAGGTGCTGGGCCTGGTCAAGGCGCAGCAGGTCAAGAACGCCGTCATCGTGCCGGTCGGCTCCAAGGGCGGCTTCTATCCCAAACAATTGCCGCGCACGACCGATCGCGACGCCATTCAGGCCGAGGGCGTGCGCGCCTATCGCACCTTCCTGTCGGGTCTGCTGGACATCACCGACAACATCGGCGCCGACGGCAAGGTGATCCCGCCCCAGCGTGTGGTGCGCTGGGAAGGCGACGACCCCTATCTGGTCGTGGCCGCCGACAAGGGCACGGCGACCTTCTCGGACATCGCCAACGGCATTTCAGCCGACTACGGCTTCTGGCTGGACGACGCCTTCGCCAGCGGCGGGTCGGTCGGTTACGACCACAAGGTCATGGGCATCACCGCCCGCGGCGCCTGGGAGGCGGTCAAGCGCCACTTCCGCGAGATGGGCAAGGACATCCAGACCGAACCCTTCACCGTGGTCGGCGTCGGCGATATGTCGGGCGACGTCTTCGGCAACGGAATGTTGCTGTCCAAGGCCATCAAACTGGTCGCCGCCTTCGATCATCGCGACATCTTCATCGACCCGAATCCCGATCCGGCGTCGAGCTGGGTCGAGCGGGACCGGATGTTCAAAGCGCCGCGCTCGTCCTGGCAGGATTACGACACGTCGAAGATCTCCAAGGGCGGCGGCGTCTTTTCGCGCAGCGCCAAGTCGATCGCGCTGTCGCCCGAGATCAAGGCGGCGCTGGATATTTCGGAGGACGCCCTGGACCCGGCGGCCCTGATGAAGGCCATCCTGAAGGCTCCCGCCGAACTGCTCTACCTGGGCGGCATCGGCACCTATGTGAAGGCCCCGCACGAGACCGACGCCCAGGCTGGCGACAAGGCCAATGACGCCGTCCGCGTCGACGGGCCGGAGCTGCGGGTCAAGGTGGTCGGCGAGGGCGCCAACCTGGGTCTGACCCAGGCGGGCCGGATTTCGTTCGCCCAGGCGGGCGGACGCATCAACACCGACGCCATCGACAATTCGGCCGGGGTCGACAGCTCGGACCACGAGGTCAATATCAAGATCCTGACCGGGGCGGCCATCGCCTCGGGCGCGCTGAAACAGGCCGACCGCAACGCCCTGCTGGCCTCGATGACCGACGAGGTGGGCTTGAAGGTCCTGGTCCACAACTACGACCAAACCCTGGCCCTGACCCTGCAACAGGCGGAGGGCGCCGCCGCCCTGGACGCCCAGCAACGGTTCATGCAGTGGCTGGGCGCCAAGGGTAAGCTGGACCGCAAGGTCGAGGGCCTGCCCGACGACCTGAAACTGGCCGAGATGAAGGCCTCGGGCGCCGTCCTGGTCCGGCCTGAGCTGGCGGTGCTGACCGCCTATTCCAAGCTGGAGCTGTTCGACGAAATCGTCGGTTCGACCGCGCCGGACGACCCCTTCTTCCACCAGACCCTGGTGCGTTACTTCCCCGGCCCGCTGGCGAAGTTCGACGCCGACATGGAGCGGCACCGGCTGAAGCGCGAGATCATCTCGACCGTGCTGTCGAACGAGATCGTCAATATGTGCGGGGCGACCTTCCCGGAACGTCTGCGCCTGTCGGCCCAGGTCGAGACTGGGCCGATGACCGTGGCCTTTGAGGCCGCGCGTCAGATCTTCCGCCTGGATGAGGCCTGGGATCAGGTGTCGGCGCTGGACCTGAAGATTCCGGCCGAGGCCCAGACGGCCCTGTACCGCGAGATTTCGACCGTGTTGCGCCGCCAGACCTATTGGCTGTCCAAGCGGGCGGCGCGCGAGGGGGCGACGGTCGATGGCCTGATCGCCGCCTATCGGCCGGTCGCCGACGCCCTGCGCGGCGCGGGCGCCGGGGTGCTGAGCCGGTTTGAACAGGCGCGGCTGGGCGAACGCATCGACGCCTTCCGCGGCCTGGGCGCGGCCGACGACATGGCGCGCGACTTCGCCATGCTGCGGCCCATGGTGGCCACCGCCGATATCGGCGACCTGGCGCGTGAGACCGGCTGGGCCGAACCGGCCATGGCCATGCTGTACCATCAGGTCGGCGCCGCCTTCGACTTCGACCGGCTGCGCGCCGCCGCGGGCAAGACGCCGTCGGGCGACCATTTCGACCGGCTGGCCGTGCGTCGCCTGATCGAGGATCTGATGGCCGAACAGGTCGTCCTGACCCGCGCCGTGGCCCAGTCGACCACCGCCGCCGCCGGGGCCAGCGAGAAGAAGGCCGAGACCGCCGTCGACGCCTGGATCGGGCCGCGCCAGGCCGTGGTCGAAGGCGTGCGCGCCTCGGTCGACGAGATCGAGGCCTCGGGCGCGGGCTGGACCTTCGCCAAACTGACCATCGCCAACGGAGCCATCCGTTCGGTCATGGCCGCGCTGTAGGGATCGAGCCGGGGGAGGGCGCCGTGCCGAGAAAATTCCTCGTCGTCGTCGACGACAGCCCGGAACTGGACGCGGCCTTGCGGTACGCCAGCCGCCGGGCGCGTTCGACCGGCGGGCGGGTGGCCCTGCTCAGGGTCATTCCGCGCGGTTCGGACGAGCACTGGTCTGGCGTGCGCGAGGCGATCGAGCGCGAGCAGCGGGAAGAGGCTGAAGCGCTTCTGGCCCGGCTGGGCGAAGAGGCGGCCGAACGCTCGGGCGCCCAACCCCTGTTCCTGATCGAGGAGGGCGAGGCGCCCGAGGCGATCCGCAAGGTCGTGGGCGAGGACGCCGAGATCAAGATTCTGGTCCTGGCGGCCGGAAGCGGCGCGCGCGGTCCCGGTCCCCTGGTCACGGCCGTGCTCAAACAGGGCGCGACCTTCGCGGGGAGAAAGCTGCCCGTGACCATCGTGCCAGGCGAACTGACCGAGACGGATATCGAAGACCTGGCGTGACGCCAGGGCGCCTTGCGCCGCGCTAACGCCCGGTTTGCTGAGTCCTGAGGTTTTGAGCGCGATGTGTTTGCGGACTTGAACCGATGGCGGCGCGAGCGCATCTGAACCTCATGTTCATCCAGACCGAAGCCACCCCCAATCCGAACGTGCTGAAATTCCTGCCCGGCCGCGTCGTGTCGGCGGATGGGCCGTTGGATTTTCCGACCAAGGCCGAGGCCGAAGTCTCCCCCCTGGCGCGGGCGTTGTTCGCCGTCGATGGGGTGGCGGGCGTCTTCTTCGGGGCCGAAGCCGTCTCGGTGACACGCGAGGCCGAAGGTCCGTCGTGGAGCGAGATGAAGGCGCCGGTTCTGGCCGCCGTGATGGACCATTTCACCTCGGGGGCGCCCCTGGTGACGGATACAGGCGCCGAGGTCGAGGGCGAGACCGGCGAGGACGATGAGATCGTGGCCGAGATCAAGGCCCTGTTGGACAGCCGCATCCGACCGGCCGTGGCCCAGGACGGCGGCGACATCCTGTTTGACCGGTTCGAGGCGGAGACCGGCGTCCTGTACCTGCGGATGCGCGGCGCCTGCGCCGGCTGCCCCTCGTCCTCGGCGACCCTGAAGGCGGGGGTGGAGCAGATGATGCGTCACTATGTTCCCGAGGTGGAACGGGTGGAACAGGTCATCTAGCGCCCCTGACGCTCGCCGCGCGGCGGTTCGCGGCTTGAGGCGCGCGCCTGCGCCGTGATCCCGGCACGCACCGTTTGGTCGTGGGCGGGCTGAAACGAATTCGTTCTCGCATGGGGCGGCGCGCGGCGCCATGATGCGGGCATGGTTCGTTTCTTTTCCGATGACGACGCCCGCCGCTTGGGCGAGGCCCTGGCCGAGCTGCGGCGCGAAAAGGGTTTGAGCCAGGCCGAGGCGGGCGCCCGTCTCGGCATGACCAGCCAGGGCTGGGGTCTGTATGAATCCGGCCGCCGCTCCGGTCTGTTTCGCCCGGATGTCCAGCGGCGCCTGACCGCCGCCCTGGACGCTACGCCAGAGGCGCTGGCGCTGCGGCTTCAGCCCGATGAGGCGATCCCCCCGGTTCCCGCATCGGGCGTCGAGGCGGGCGCGCGGGCCTTCCGCCCGGCGCCGACGCCGGGCGAGATGCGGATGATGCAGTTGACGTCTGACGACATGGCGCCCTGGGCGGGTGCCGGCGTGACGGTGGCCTATCGGCCAGGTCAGACGCCGCGTCCCGGCCAGGGCTGCGTCCTGCGGTTGGCCGACGGGCGTTTGATGGTGCGGCTGTACGACACCGAGGACGCCCAGAGTCTTCACGTCCGCCTGGCGTCCGGCGATAGCCAACGGGTCGCCCGCGTCGATATCCTTGAAATTTCAGCCGTTGTCGGCCGATTGGAAGATCGATGAAACGAAATGGTTGCCATCAGTTTCGTTTCATGAAACATTCTCGTAACAGCCGGACGAGGACTGCCGATGGCCCGGAATACGCAGAGGAACGCCGACGCCGTGGATCGCGTGGTCGGTCGGCGCATCGCCGAACGCCGGGCCGCCCTGGGCCGGTCGCAGACCGCCCTGGCGCAGGATCTGGGGATCAGCTTTCAGCAGCTTCAGAAATACGAGGCGGGTCTGAACCGGGTCTCGGCGTCGCGGCTGCATCATATCGCCCGGCTGCTGGGCGTGCCGGTGGGCGAGCTGTTTCCGAAACCCGAGCGCGACGACCCGACAAGGCCCGAGCCGCCGCCAGGACTGGGCCGAGAGGGGCGGGCGCTGCTGGCGGCCTTCGAACGCATTCCGGCCCCGCCGGTGCGGCGAGCGGTGACGCGCATCGTGGCGGCCCTGGCCGAGTGAACGGGCGCGTCCGATGAGGGTGCTGGTTCTCGACACGGCCCTGGGCGCCTGTCAGGCGGGACTGTTCGACGGCGACACGGTCCTGGCCGTTCTGGACCGCCCGATGGAGCAGGGCGGCATGGAGCGGATCGTCGGCCTGACCCGGGACCTGATGCGGGCGGCGGGGGTCGGGTTCGACAGTCTGGACCGCATCGGCGTGACCACGGGACCCGGCTCATTCACCGGTCTGCGCGTCGGGCTGGCCTTCGCCCAGGGACTGGGCGCGGCCCTGGGGCGGCCGGTGATCGGCCTGTCCAGCCTGGACGCCCTGGCCGCCTCGGCGGCGCCGCAAGGCGCCGTCATGGCCGCCATCGACGCCCGACGCGGCCAAGTCTATGCGCGCGTCTT
>JAFLCT010000006.1 GCA_017302335.1 Caulobacterales bacterium
GGGCGGGCCGCCGGGCTGGCCGTAGCCCGCCATCGGCCGGGTCGAATAGTGCGGCGCGGTCGGATAGCCGGCGCAGGCCGCGGCGCTCAACGCCGCCGCCGTGATGATCGCCGCCTTGATCCAATGCCGCATATCGCGCCTCCGTTCGTTGATCCGCAATTCCCCCCATTGGGGCGCACCGAAGGCCCGATTTCAACCCGGCAATGGGCTGGAAATGGGGCCGAGGCGAAATCGGTTCCGTTGGACATCGTCCAACTCAGCTCAGATTTCGCTCCAGCCTCATGGAGAGGCTGATGCACGGCGTCAGCGGGATCGCCCAGCGATCCTTCCCGGGCCGATCAGGCTCTCGGGTCAACGCGGGCCGTCATTCTCCTTGGCCGTGCCCTCCACCAGGGGCACGAAGCGCACCTCGCACAGGCTTTCGCGGCGGAAGCTGCCGTCGGACAGGCCGACGTAGCGGTTCAGCATCTGCACCGAGCTGCGTCCCACCGGACAGACCAGGATTCCGCCCGGCTTCAACTGTTTCAGCAGCTCGGTCGGCTCTCCGGGCGAGGCGGCCGTGACCATGATCCGATCGAAGGGCGCCTGTTCGGGCCAGCCCAGCCCGCCGTCCGAGTGTTTGGTGATGACGTTGTCGATCTCCAGCGCCCGCAACCGGGTCTCGGCCTCGGCCAGCAGACTTCGGTAGCGTTCGACGGAATAGACATAGCGCGCCAGTCGGCTCAGCACGGCGCACTGGTATCCGCTGCCCGTGCCGACCTCCAGCACCCGGTGGCGCGGCTGAACGTCCAGCGCCTGGGTCATCAGGCCGACGATGTAGGGCTGGCTGATCGTCTGGGCGCAGTCGATCGGCAGGGCCTGATCCTCCCACGCCTGATCCAGGAAACGCGGATGCACGAAGACCGAGCGGTCGATCGATTCCATGGCCGACAGCACGCGCGCGTCGGTCACCCCCTGCTTGCGCAGGGCCAGGATCAGACGTCCGGCGCGGTCGTCGTTCAGCCTCATCCCACGCTCTTGGGCGGCGCTCCGCCCAGAACCTTCTTCAGGTCGTGCACGCTGGCCATGTGGGTCAGGTCGATATGCAGCGGCGTGACCGAGATCTTGCCGTCATCGATGGCCCGCAGGTCGGTGCCGGGCGGGTGTTCGTGCTTTTCGCCGCGGAAGCTCATCCAGTAATAGTCGCGGCCGCGCAGGTCGGTGCGTCTGACCGCGTGCATCTCGCCCACGTCGCGGAAGCCCTGGCTGGTCACCTCGACCTCGGTCACCGCCTCGGGCGGGCGGTTGGGGAAGTTCAGGTTCATCACCACCCCGTCCTGCCAGTTCTGCTCCAGCAGCCGGGCGATGATGGCGGGCGCATAGGTCTCGGCCGTCTCCCAATGGGCGATCGCCTCGTCGTGGAACCGCTCCAGGCTCTGGCTCAGGGCGATGGAGCGGATGCCGAAGGCCATGCCCTGCAAGGCCCCGGCCACGGTGCCGGAATAGCTGACGTCCTCGCCGATGTTGTGGCCCCGGTTCACGCCCGACAGCAAGAGATCGGGCTTGCCCGGCATCAGGTCGTTGACGGCCAGGACGACGCAGTCGGTCGGCGTTCCCGTCACCGCGAACCGCTTGTCGGCGATCCGGTGCACCCGCAGCGGCTCGGTCAGGGTGACCCCCCGTCCCTTGCCAGACTGTTCGACGGCGGGCGCACACACCCAGACGTCGTCCGACAGGACCCGCGCGATCCGCTCAAGGCAATCCAGACCCTCGGCCCCGATCCCGTCGTCGTTGGTAAGGAGGATGCGCATCTACTGACCCTTCTCCCCATGCGGGAGAAGGTGGCCGAGCGGAGCGAGGTCGGATGAGGGGTTTCTCAGGCCCTGACCGCGCGACCCCTCATCCGTCAGGCTTCGCCTGCCACCTTCTCCCGCAAGGGGAGAAGGACGAGGAACATCACTCCACATGCGTCATCCCCTTTGGCATATACGGCCGCAACGCCTCCGGCACGGCGATCTTCCCATCCGCGTCCTGATAATTCTCCATGATCGCCACCAGCGTGCGCCCGACCGCCAGGCCCGAGCCGTTCAGCGTATGGACGAACTCGGTCTTCTTCTCGCCGGCGCGCTTGAACCGGGCGTCCATGCGCCGGGCCTGGAAGTCGCCGCAGTTGGAGCAGGAGCTGATCTCGCGATAGGTCTTCTGGCTGGGCAGCCAGACCTCCAGGTCGAAGGTCTTCCGCGCCGAAAAGCCCATGTCGCCCTTGCACAGCAGCATCCGGCGATAGGGCAGCTCCAGCGCCTTCAGCACCGCCTCGGCGCAGCCGGTCATTCGCTCATGCTCGGCGTCGGAATCCTCGGGCCGGGTGATGGAGACCATCTCGACCTTGTGGAACTGATGCTGACGGATCAGCCCGCGCGTATCCCGCCCTGCAGAACCCGCCTCGGCCCGGAAACACGGCGTCAGGGCGGTCAGCCGCATGGGGGTGGCGAGGTCGTCCTCGGACAGTTGCTGCCCCATGACGAGATTAGTCAGCGACACTTCTGCTGTGGGGATTAGATATCGCTCTTCAAACACGCCCCCGGCTTCCAAGGCTTGGTAGGTCAGCGCGATGACCTTCTTCGCTTCGGGTCCCTTTGCCGCCTCCACCGCGAGAGCTTCGACCTCTTCCTTGGATAGCCCCTCAAGCCGGTCGTGTTCCCGGGCAAACATTTGGTCGCCGACATGACGTGTTAGTTCCGCCAGCAGATTCTCGGCTTGAGTTTGGTCAGTGATCTCGCGGAAGTTTCGTGTAGCGAACAAATCTTCTTTGAACTTCGGCAACTGCCCGGTGCCGAACATCGCCTCATCCCGCACCAGATAGGGCGGATTGACCTCCAGATAGCCGTGCTCGCCCGTCTGCACGTCCAGCATGAACTGGCCCACGGCCCGCTCCAGCCGCGCCAGCCCGCCCTTCAGCACGGCGAAGCGCGCGCCGCTCATCCGCGCGGCGGCCTCGAAGTCCAGCAGGCCCAGCGCCTCGCCGAGGTCGGCGTGATCCTTGGCCGGTCCTGTGATGCGCGGTTCGCCCCAGCGGCCTGTCTCGACATTCTCCGCCTCGTCCGCGCCGGCCGGCACGTCGGCGGCGGCCAGGTTCTTCTGTTCGGACAACAGTTTGCGGAGCGCGGCGCCCGCCGTGCGTTCGATCTCTTCCGAGGCCGCGATCTCGCCCTTCAGCCCCTCGACCTCGGCCTTCAGCCGCTCGGCCTCGGCCATGTCCTTCTTGCCCATCGCCGCGCCGATCAGTTTGGAGGCGGCGTTGCGCCTGGACAGGGCGTCCTGCCCCGCCGTCTGGGCCGCGCGCAGGTCACGGTCCAGCGCCAGCGCCTGGTCGACCACCGCTTGCGCATTGTCGACGCCGCGCGAGGTCCAGCCCGCGACATAGTGGTCGGGGTTTTCGCGAATGGCCTTGATGTCGTGCATGAGAACGGTCTTGCGGCGGAGTTCAGGGAGCAGAAGGCTCTAACCCTCCCCGCCGACTCGGGCAACGCCGCGCGGCGCCCTCTCCAAAAGGGAGAGGGACTCAAGAGTGCTGATTACGGGCGCCGAGAAAGTCAGCCGTTCGATTTTAAGCGACTTTCCCGTTCGCCAAGCTTTTCCACGCGCCAGGGTTCGCCGCCGTCCCATGCTCCTCCGGCCCGCGCATTGGCCGAAAGGGTCCCACTCCGGCCGGATGGCGCCAATTGCACCAATTGCACCGTGTTTTTTCCGCTCCCTTAGTGTCATGAAACCTTGCGCCGCCTCCGCCATAAGCGGCCGACCTCAGTGGAGTCTCCCATGCGTCTCGACCGTCGCGGCCTGATCACCGGCTCGGCCGCCGCCCTCGCCTTTTCGGGCCTGGCCCGCCAGGCCGCCGCCCAGACCCCGGCCGAGCAGCCGCCCCTGAATCAGGTCTTCGGCTACGGCCCGCTGAAGCCCGATCCGAACCGCATCCTGGACCTGCCCGAAGGCTTCACCTACCGCGTCATCGCCCAGGGCGGCGAAACCATGGACGACGGCCTGTTCATGCCCGGCCAGTTCGACGGCATGGCCTGTTTCCCGGCTGGCGGCAGCCGCGTCGCCCTGGTCCGCAACCACGAGATCAAACACGGCAACCGCAGCCATCGGAACTGGGGTCCCGGCGGCCTGAACCTGGAGCGGATCGGCCAGATCCCGGCCGACCGCGTCTATGACACCTTCAAGAACGGCAAGCCCCTGGGCGGCGGAACGACGACCCAGATCTATGACCTGGCGACCGGCCGCACCCTGTCCCAGCGTCTCAGCCTGGTGGGAACCTCGTACAACTGCGCGGGCGGTTCGACGCCCTGGGGAAGCTGGCTGAGCTGCGAAGAGACCGAGGCGACGCCGGAAACCGACGATGTGATGAAACCGCACGGCTTCGTCTTCGAGGTTCCAGCCCTGGATCGCGGCCTGGTCGATCCCACGCCGCTGAAGGCCATGGGCCGGTTCGACCACGAGGCCGCCGCCGTCGATCCGCGCACCGGGATCGTCTATATGACCGAGGACAAGCCCGACAGCCTGTTCTACCGCTTCATCCCGGATCGGCCGGGCGAACTGGCGCGCGGGGGTCGGCTTCAGGCCATGGCCGTCCGCGACAAGCCGGGGGCCGACACCTCCAACAAGACCGAACGCCTGTGGAACGTCGGCGACTGGCTGGCCGTCGACTGGATCGACCTGCATGAGGTCGAAAGCCCCAACAAGGACCTGCGGATGCGCGGCCACGCCGACGGGGCGGCCCTGATCGCGCGCGGCGAAGGCATCCACTGGGGCGACGGCGAACTGTATCTGACGCCCACCTCGGGCGGGCCGATCGGGCGCGGCCAGATCCTGCGCTACGTCCCTTCGCGCGATGAAGGCCGCCCCGGCGAGCGCCGCCGCCCCGGCCGCATCCAACTGTTCGTGGAAAGCACCGACGCCCGTGTGCTGAACATGGGCGACAATCTGACGGTCACGCCCTGGGCGCACCTTCTGGTCTGCGAAGATAACTATTCCGAGACCAATCCGAACTTCCTGCGCGGCGTCACCGCGCGCGGCGAGACCTACGCCATCGCCAAGTCGGCCTATGTCACCAATTCGGAGTTCGCGGGCGTCTGTGTGTCGCCTGACGGAGCAACCGTGTTCCTCAACATCCAGACGCCGGGGATCACCTTCGCGATCACCGGCCCCTGGGCGGCCTTCCAGAGGTGAACAGGCGGGGCTGGCTGCGCAGCACCAGCCACAGGTTGGCCGTCGCCAATCCCAGCACGATCGCCGCCCCCGCCTGGTGCAGCACGCCCAGCGGCAAGGGCACGGCGTGGACCAGGGTCGCGATCCCCAGCGCCGCTTGCAGCCAGATCGCCGCCGCTAGCACCACGGCGGAGAAGCCCAGACCTTCCGCCAGGCGCCAGCGCCAGGCCTGCACCGCGTAACCGGTGGCGAAGATCACCACGACATAGGCCCACATCCGGTGCATGAACTGCACCAATCCCTGGTCATGCAGCACCGCCAACACGCCCTTGCCGGCCCAGTCGACGGGGGGCAACACGGCTCCGTTCATCAGCGGCCAGTCGGTATAGACGAAGCCCGCCTTGGCCCCCGCCACCAGGGCGCCCAGCAGGCACTGTATGAAGACCGCGCCCAGCAGCAGGGCCGCGGCCCGGCTCCAGCCGACGGGCGAGCGCGAATGTTCCGGCCCGAACCAGGCTTCCAGCCCGGTCCAGATCAACCCCATGAAGATGATCAGCGCCAGCCCCAGATGAACCGCCAGTCGTTCCGGCGCCACATCGACCCGGACCTCAAGGCCCGACGCCACCATCCACCAGCCGATCAGCCCCTGAAGCCCGCCCAGACCCAAAAGGATCAGCACCCGCCAGAACAACCGATCCGGCATCGCCAGCCGCCGCACCCAGACGGCCCCGGCCGCCCCTTTCAGGATCACCGCCTCGGCCAGTCGCGCCGCCAGGGCCGCCAGCACGGGGACCCCGACCACCAGGCCGATGAAGCGGCCCAGAAACCGATGCGCCCACTCCCACCAGAAGATGCCCTGGAACTCGCCCAGGCTCATGCCGGCGTTGACCTGATGATATTGCGGGATGGCCTTGTACTTTTCGAAGGCCTCAGCCCATTGGGCGTCGTTCAGGGGCGGGACGGCGCCCAGGATCGGCTTCCATTCGGTGATCGACAGACCCGATCCGGTCAGGCGCGTCGCGCCGCCCACCACGACCATGGCGAAGACCAAGGCCGCCGTCACGAACATCCAGACCGCCACGGCGCGGTCGCGATCACGGGTCCCGAAACGGTTCATTCGACGCCTGACGCTAAGCTCGATATGCTCGTCGCCCGGCTCTTCGTCGGGCGCCTCGGGTGCGATATGCCCGTGTACGGCGATGAGATCGAGTCGCTTTCGACGGACCAACGGTCGCACAGCTTCAGGAGCCAGCCTTGCAGTACGCCGAAGTGATCGCCGCCGTTGTCGGCGTCCTGGCCCTGGCCGCCCTGGCCGATCAGATGACGGGCAAGCGCGGCTTCTTCGCCACCTTCCTGGTCTCGGCCGTGGGGGCTGTGTGCGGCTGGTTTCTGGCGGTGCGAGTGTTCGCCGTCTCGACCCTGGCGGACTGGACCTGGGTTGTCTGGGCCATGGCCGGTTCAGCCGTGTGCCTGGTCGCCTTCTTCCTGTTTCGGAGCAAGCGTTGATGCCCCCTCGCGCGCGCCGCCTGGTCGCATCGATAGGCGTTTTGGCCTTTCTGGCCTTCTGGGTCTGGGGGGCGGTGACCCTGTCGACGCGTTTGCCGGACAACTTCCTGATCGAACTGTTGTTCTACGCCCTGGCCGGGACCTGCTGGGGCCTGCCGCTGATCCCCCTGCTGAAATGGGCGGAACGCGGTTAGCGGCCGGGTCGCCTGACCGGTATTGCATCGCACGGCGTCGAAACTATCGAAGGCTCAGCCTCCGTTCGAATTCCATTGACGATTCGTCGCGGAGACCGCACGTCGATCAGGCGTTTGCGAGGAGCCGATGAAGGTATTGGTCGCATTTCTGGCGGTCATGGCGTTCGGCGCCCTGGCCCTGCCGTGGCTGATGTTCTTCAAGCGTATGCGCAAGGCGTTCCGCAGGAAACGCGGCTGGAAGACCTGGCGAAAACTCGGACTGCGCACCGGCGCCGGCATGGTCGTCGCCTTCGTCATACTGCTGTTGATCATCAACTTCTGGCCGTCCGAGATCACACACACCTACATGGACGGACAATAGGACGCGGGCTGGCCTGTTCGGCCTAGTCTCGGTAATCAGAGGCTATGTCGCCACGGTCCTGAAGGGCGTCCCATGCGAACCATCGTGAAAGCCCTGATCCCGGCGCCGATCCGACAACGGTTGCGGTTGGCGCGAAAGTCGGTTCGCTACGCCTATCGCAAGGTCCGCCTCCGCGACGCGGTTCGGCGAAATCAGCCGTTGAAGATCATCGTCGGCGCGGCCGAAACCTGGCGTCCAGGCTGGTATTCGACGAATGAGCAGTGGCTGGATGTCACCTCGCCCAAGGACTGGGAGGAGACCTTCGCGGGGCGTCCGCTGCTGACTCATGTCGTGGCCGAACACGTCTTCGAACACCTGACCCATGACGAGGCGGCCGAAGCCCTGCGTCTGATCGCCAGCCACCTGCGGCCGGGCGGCCGCATCAGAATCGCGGTGCCCGACGGCTTCCACCCCGACCCGACCTATATCCGCCACGTCGGGATCGGAGGCATCGGTGACGACGCCGCCGACCACAAACAGCTTCTCAACGCCGACGCGCTGCGCGATCTCATCCAGAACGCCGGCTTCAAGGCGACCCTGGTCGAGGGCTTTGAGCGCGACGGGCGCCTGGTCCAGACCCCCTGGCGGGAAGATGACGGCTATGTCTGGCGCAGCCGCCAGAACCCTTCGACGGCCGTGTTCGACTTCGTCGATGCGGAAACCTCTCTGATCGTGGACGGCGTCCTGGCATGAAGCCCGCCGTGGCATTGGCCACGATCGCCATGGATCGGATGGCGGGCGGGCTGGAACGCAATGTCGCCTATCTGGCCAACGACCTGGCCGAAGCAGGTCATCGCGTCGTTCTGGTGACCTTCGATCCTCCGGGCGCCCAGGCCTTCTACGACCTGCATCCCGCGGTCGTCTGGCGTCGCATGGACGGGCGCCCCCACACCGCCATCGGTTTCCGAGACCGGCTTCGGTTGATCCAGCGGATGCGGCGGGTGCTGATCGAAGATGGCGTAGGCCAGATCGTCTGCTTCCACCACGGCATCCTGGCTCGCTTTCTCATGGCGCGGGCGGGTTTGAACGTCCGCCTGGTCTGTTCGGAAAGAAACGCGCTCAGCCTCTATCGCTATGCGTCCACGCGAAAATGGAACCTCAACTTCCTGTTGATGGCGTTCGTGGACCGCATCACGGTCCAGTTCGCGCGTTACGCTCAGGACTATCCCGCCTGGTTGAGGCGCAAGATCAGCGTCGTGCACAATCCGGTCTGGCCCGTCGCGCCGAGCACCGGCGAACGCGAAGCCGTCATCCTGTCGGTCGGGCGCCACTCCACTCAGAAGCGGTTCGACCTGCTGATCCAGGCCTTCGTCAGGATCGCCGCCGACAGGCCCGAGTGGCGCCTGAAGATCATTGGCGACGGTCCCCTGATGGCCGCGAACGCCGCTGCGGCCCAGGCATCGGGCGTGGGCGACCGCATAGAGCTTTTGCCGGCCATGTCCGGCGTCCAGGGCGTGATGGCCGCCAGCGAAATCTATTGCCAGCCGTCGCAATGGGAGGGTTTCCCCAACGCCCTGGCCGAGGCCATGGCCAACGGAGCCGTGCCGGTCGGGTTTCGCGAGACCGCCGGGGTCAGCGATCTGATCCGCGACGGCGTCGACGGCCGCCTGGTCGACGGGCCGCCGGACCCCGCGGCCCTGGCGCACGGACTGGCCGAAGTCATGGATGCGCCGGACCTGCGCCGACGACTGTCCGAGGCGGCGCGGCAACTGCCTGAACGGTATTCCGCAGCCTCGTGGCGCCAGGCCTGGCGAGAGGTTCTGGCGCTCTGAACCGTCAGCCCCGCTTGGTCGCCCAGAAGGCCGACGGCGGACGGGCCTTCGCTCGCTCGCCGAGCCGCGCCCAGATCGCCGACAACGGCCCCTCGTGCGCCTTCTGGCGATAGAGCCAGTGGTTGGCCAGTTCGATGTCGAAATAGGTCGGCCCGGCCAGCAGCATACAGGCCAGCAGGTATTGCTCATTGTAGCCGCGCTGCGACCAGGTCGCGGGATAGTCGTAAGGCAGGAAGATGTCGTGGATGCCGACCAGGACGCCCGGCTTCAGCCGCGGGATCACTTCGGTCATGCAGACGGTGACGTCCGAGTTCATGAATGACCGGTGCGAGTTGTCGATGAACAGCACGTCGCCCGGCTCCAGCCTGTCGAAGATCGACAGGTCGACGGTCTCGACCGGCTGGCGGATCACCTCGTCGCAGATGGCGTCGACCTCGGCGCGCGGGGCCGGATCGATCGAGACGATGCGCACATCCTTGCCCGTCTGACGCAGGGCGGCGCGCACGAACAGGGTCGAGTTGCCGCTGCCGACCTCCATATAGGTCTTCGCCCGCGTCGCGGCCCGCATGAGCGACAGGGCGTCGACCACGGGGATCATGTGATTGTGCCAGTCGATGGCCGACAGGTCCGGCCAGATTGCGGTCTCGATCGCCTCGACCACGGGCATGAAGGCCGCCAGTTCAGCCAGATTGGCTTTTTGTCGGGCCTCTGAGGCGCCGATGACGGCGGCGAGGTGCGGGTTCCCCTCCTCCCACCGCGGCCTGAAGGTGATCGGATATTCGATGAAGACCGGCTGCTGGCCCAGGGCCATCCGCTTCACGGCCTTCAGAATGTCGATCAGACTGGCCATCAGACCCGCCCTGTCGGCTTGATCGCCATTCGTCCGGTGTAGTCCGTCCGCGCCAACAGCAGATTGATCCCGTGGGCCGCCAGATATTCGTCCACCGCCTTCTGCGACCCGGACCAATGGCCGTAGTCGTCGATGATCAGCACCCCGCCCGGCGACAGGCGCGGATAGAGATGCTCCATCTCGTGCCGGGTCGAACTGTACCAGTCGGTGTCCAGCCGCAGGATCGCGATCTTGTCCGGCGCGGCGGCGGGAAGCGTGTCCTCGACCTTGCCCTTGACCAGGCGGACGCGGTCCATCGGATAGCCGGTCCGTCCCATATTGGTCTGGACCTCGTCGTATGAGGCGTAGCACCAGGCTTCGTCGGGGAACATCTGCTCGGCGGGCGTGCCGTCCTTCAGATAATAGTCCGCGTCGGTCGCCTCGGGCATACCCTCGAAGGTGTCGAACAGATGCACATCGACATCCGTGCGCCCGGCCCGGCCATAGGTCATGGCGGCGGCCATAGAGCAGCCGCCCTTATAGACCCCGCACTCGACGAAGCCGCCGGGGATTCCCGCCTTCACGACGTAGTCCACGGCGTTGATGACGGCCAGGATCCGTTCCTGCGTCGCCATCGAATAGGGTTTGCAGGCGCGGATGATCTCGCGGTCGGCGTCGGGCACCGCCGGAAGCTCTTCCGGCGGCAGTTTCACGCCCATCAGGCGAGCGATACGGTTGCGGATGAACAGCGCCATGCCTTCTGCCTAGCACGGCGTCCGTGACGGGGCGACGCTTGAAAGAACAGAAGATTGCGACGGAGCGATCAGGTGGCCGACCCTGCGGCCGACCACCCGTCGATCCATTTCGACGATGTCGAGAAATGGTCGGAGCGACAGGATTCGAACCTGCGACCCCTTGACCCCCAGTCAAGTGCGCTACCAGGCTGCGCCACGCTCCGAGAGGCGCTCCTATAGACGGGCTTTTCGGCGCCGCAAACCCCAAAACGCCGCCAAAACGTCAAGCAGGCTTCAGCGCGTCAGAACGGCGTCCAGGCGCGTCCGCGCGCCTTCGATCTCGGCCAATAGGCGTTGCAGGCGGATCACCGACGAACCGGCGGCGGCCGGAGCCGTTGGCGCGTCCGCCGAAACCTCGCCGACGGTTTCGAAAGCCACCCCTTCGCCATCCAGCAGACGTTTCAGCCCGCCGTCCTTGTGCAGGCGCTGAACGCCGCGAATGGTCAGGCCGTCGTCATGCAGCAGTTTCTTGACCGCTATCAGCACCGCCACGTCCTGGGGGCGATAGAAGCGACGCCCGCCCGCACGCTTCACCGGCGCGATGAAACTGAATTTCGTCTCCCAGAATCGCAGCACGTGTTGCGGCGCGCCCACCTCGTCGGCGGCCTCGGAGATGGTGCGAAACGCGTTCGGGCTTTTGGCCATCGGCTCAGCTCACGACGGCGTCGTGGACTCGGCCCTTCATGATCTGCGAAGCGCGGAAACTGATGACGCGACGCGGGTGGATGGTCGCCGGCTCGCCCGTCTTGGGATTGCGGCCCATGCGCGCGCGTTTGTCGCGCACCTGGAAGACGCCGAAGCCCGACAATTTCACGGTGTCGCCGCGTTCCAGCGACTCGACGATCAGTTCCAGCGTCCGTTCGACCAGAATCGAACATTCTTGGCGGGACAGGCCCACCTCGTCGTGCACCGCCTCGCAGAGGTCGGCACGGGTAAGGGTTTGTTGTCCGACCAAGTCAGCCTCCCGCTCCCAAATTCCGCGCGGCGCCCATAGAGCGTGAACGGCGCGCGATGTCAAAGCCTGGTGATACGCCTACAGACGAATCGCGCAGGCGCCCCATGTCAGTCCGCCGCCCATAGCCTCCAGCAGCACCAGATCCCCCCGCTTGATCCGCCCGTCCTTGATCGCCGTGTCCAGCGCCAGAGGGATGGAGGCCGCTGAGGTGTTGGCGTGCATGGCCACGGTCGACACGACCTTGTTTTCGTCCAGGCCCAGGCGGTCGCCCACGCCCTTGATGATACGCTGATTGGCCTGATGCGGCACGAACCAGTCGATGTCGGGGATCGTCACCCCGGCCGCCGCAGCCGCCGCCGTCACCGCCTCGGCGATATTGACGACGGCGTGGCGGAAGACCTGATTGCCCGCCATGCGCAAATGACCCACCGAACCGGTCGTGGCGGGACCGCCGTCGACGTACAGCAGGTCCGTCTTGCCGCCGTCGCAACGCAGGGCGAAGCCCAGCATTCCGGTGTCGGCGGGCGTGCCCTGCCCTTCCGTCGGCTCCAGCACCACGGCCCCGGCCCCGTCGCCGAACAGGACGCAGGTGGTCCGGTCGGTCCAGTCCATCAGGCGGGTCATCTCCTCGGCGCCGATGACCACCGCGCATTTCGCATTGCCCCGGGCGATGAAGCCGTCAGCGACGCTCAAGGCGTAGACGAAGCCCGAACACACGGCCTGAACGTCGAAGGCGATACAGGTGGGGGCGCCCAGTTTGCGCTGCACGATGGCCGCCGTGGCCGGAAAGGTCATGTCCGGCGTGGTCGTGGCGACGATGATCAGATCGACATCCGCCGCAGTCTTTCCCGCGTCCTCCAGGGCCTTGCGCGCCGCCTCGACCGCCAGATCGCTGGTCGGCTGGTCGTCGCGGGCCTTGTGCCGCTGACGGATGCCGGTGCGCTCGACGATCCATTCGTCGGAGGTGTCGACGATCTTGGCCAGGTCGTCGTTGGTGACGACCTGTTCCGGCAGATAGGACCCCACGCCGGTGACGGCGCTGCGGATGACGCTCACTGATCACGCTCCCCGGCCGGAGCGGCGACGGTCGCCGGTTCGGCCGAATGATCGAAGACGGCGTCCAGCCGCTTCAGGTTCCCGGCCACCTTGGCCAGATAGTCGCTGCGGGCCAGGTCCACCGCGATACGGATGGCCGAGCCGAAACCGCTGGCGGTCGCCCCGCCGTGACTTTTCACCACCAGGCCGTTCAGGCCCAGCAGCGGCCCGCCGTTTATGGCGTTCGGATCGATGCGCGCGCGCATCTTCCTCAGCGCCGGCATGGCGATCAGGGCGCCCAGTTTGGAGGTCAGGTTGGACGACAGCGACTCGCGCAACAAGGTCGAGATCAGGCGCGCGGTGCCTTCGGCCGTCTTCAGGGCGATATTGCCGGTGAAGCCGTCGGTGACGACCACGTCGATCTCGCCCGTCGCCAGGTCGGTGCCCTCGACAAAGCCCTGATAATTCAGATCGAAAGCGCCCTGGCGCAGGATGCGATGCGCCTCGCGCACCTCTTCGTGACCCTTCATGTCTTCCGAACCGACGTTCAGAAGACCGATGCGCGGGCGCGTGACGCCGTGAACCGCCGTCTGGAACGCCTCGCCCATGATGGCGAATTCGACCAGTTGCTCGGCGTCCGAGGCGATGTTGGCGCCGACGTCCAGCACCGCCGTATGACCGCCCTTCACCGTCGGCCAACTGGCGACCAGGGCCGGACGCTCCAGCCCCGGCGCGGCCATGCGCAGGATCAGCATCGAAATGGCCATCAGGGCGCCGGTGTTGCCTGCGGACACGGCCGCCGCGGCTTCGCCCGCCTTCACCGCCTCGACGGCGTTCCACAGACTGGAGCCTTTGCCTCGGCGCATGGCCAGGGCGGGCTTTTCGTCCATGGCCACGACCTTGTCGGTATGGCGAATTTCGCAGACCGACGCATCCAGGTGCAGCCGGGTCATTTCCGCCTGAACCGCCGCCTCGTCGCCGTGCAGCAAGAAGCGGACGCCGTCTCCGCCATGGCGGCGCAGATAGTCTTTCACGCCGCCCACGACCACGGGCGGACCGTGATCGCCGCCCATGGCGTCAAGCGAGATCATCGTCGGGGATGGCAAGGGGATCCTGAACTCCGTCGCGCCGTCTGTCGCAGCGCTTGGTCCTGGCGACGATAGCGCCGCTTCGTGGGGATGCAACCGGCTGGACGTTACGTCAACCTTGGCCTTCGCCGTCGGCGGTCTTGAACTGTTTCAGCACAGCGAAGGGATTGATTTCATTCGGTTCGGCGGGCTGAACGAATTCCGCACCCGGCTTGCGCGGAAACGGATCAAGCGACAGGGCCAATTGTTCGACCGCGTATTGGCCCAGGTCGATCTTGCCGTCTTCGATCAGGTCCGGCGTTTCGTCGTCGATCGAAATCTCGACCTCGGGCGCGTCTTCGACGCCCTCAGCCAGCTCCAGAACGAACGCCCGGTCTATGACGACAGGCAACGGCTCCAACGTCAGACCGCAATTTTGCACCGCGTCGGCCCGGATGCGTCCGCTCAGCCGCCATCCCGTTTCATGGGGAACCAGCTCCAGATCCGCTTCGAAGGCGTCCAACGACGCCAGGTCCAGTTCGCGCGCGATCTTGCGGCGCACGTCGGCGTCGGGCGACAGGGTGCGGCTCAGCCCCGCGCCGATCTGATTCACACGGACGATGTCGCTCAACGACGGCGGAAACGGGTTCATGCTCGCACCTCGGCCCAATCGGGGTCCGTTTCCAACGCCTTCATGTCCTGCGCCGTCAACCGCGCCCGGCTGTCCAGGACGTAGAGGGCCAGGGCGCGCCCTGTCGCAATATCCTGACTTTCCATGACATTGCGTGCGATCGCCGCCGCCAGAGCGTCCGCGTCATCGGCCTTCAACGCGGTCTCGTAGGCTTGCATTCGTCCGTACAGGGCCTCGCCCAGCTTGCGCATCTTCTTGCCGATCGCGACGTCGCTGACGCCCAGTTCGCGCAGGGCGTGGTCCAGGGCCGAGACATAGGTGTCGAACAGGGCCTGACCGAGGTCGCCGCCCTCCTCGCCCATCTCGCGCAGGCGCATGATCAGCAACAGGACGTGCAGGGTGTACAGCTCGAACCGCGCGTCGATGCGGTCGGTCACGCCCATGGCGGTGTAGAAGCCGGGCGTGCGCGCCTGGGCCACGGCCCTGGCGTACAGGGCGTCGATGCGGGTCCGCGAAGGACCGGTTCGGAACAGCGTTCGCAACATTGTCAGCGGCCCCTTTTCCGCCGCGACGTTGAACTAGGACGCAGGTCCGGCTAGGTCAAAGACCTTGTTTTCTCGTAGGCGCCTTTATATGCCCCGTCACGCTTCCGCCTTCGCCCTCCGCGCCGCCCTGGCCGCAGCCCTTTTGGGTTCGGCCGTCGCCTGCGCGCCCGTCGTGGGTCAGAACGGTTTCCAGGCCGTCGACGCCAAGCCGATGGATATTGTCGCGGGCACCGACACCAAGGCGACCGTCCTGGCCCGCCTGGGTTCGCCGTCCACCACCTCGACTTTCGAGAAGGACCAGGTCTGGTACTACATCAGCCAGCTCACTGAGAAATACACCTTCCGCCGTCCTGAGGTGACCCAACGGTCGGTGACCGAGATCACCTTCACCGAAGGGTCGGATCAGGTCGCCGACGTCCGCACCCTGACGCTGGCCGACGGCCAGGCGGTCGGTATGGACGGACGCGAGACGCCGACCCGCGGCCGTCGCCTGACGGTGCTGGAGCAGCTCCTGGGCAATGTCGGCCGCGGCCAACTGCCCCGCACGGAAGAGAACGTCCCCGGCCAGCGTCGCCCGGACTAGGTCTTCCTCAATCCTGTATTTGCGGACACCGCCCCCAGGTGTCCGAGACGCGGCAAAGATTCTTGCGCGCCAGCTCTCGCTCGAACTGTTGCCTGAGCGCGCAATTGCGTGCGCGGACCAGTTCGTCCTGATCGAGAAGGCACAGGGCGTCGACCCGGTCCCACTGACGCTTCAACGCCTGGCTTTCGCTGTCCCATAGGCTGTCGGCTGCGGCGGCCGCATCGGTCGCGGCGGCTTCCGTCGATGCAACCACGCCGGGATGATTTCTACTATTCCACTGATAACATTGACCGATTGCGACAATCGTACCGACGAGTATGAAGGCCGCCACCACCCAGGTCTCACCCCGCATCTCAACCACCTCAAGCCTGATCCTATTTTGGGATCATATGGCAAGTGGGGCGATAGCGGAACCCAGATAGGCGTTTCCTCCCCCCTTCTATGGCTGACTGGGTTTCTTCTACGATACACCGCGACCTCGTTACGGCCCTCGTCCTGGCGCGCCACGCCGAGGGCCTGACGCAGCGTGACCTGGCCCAAAAACTGGGCAAGCCCCAGTCCTATGTCGGCAAGGTCGAATCGATTGAACGCAATCTCAGCGTCTCGGAATTCTGGTTCTGGGCGGGCGCCGTCGGTCTGGACCCTGGCGGCCTGTTGAACCAGGTCGGCGGCAAATGAAAAAGGCCCCGGAGCGAACCCCGGGGCCTTCTTCGTTTCAGGCCTTAGCCCGCGATCAGACGATCTTGCCAGAGGCCAGCACCGCCAGAAGCAGCAGGGCCACGATGTTGGTGATCTTGATCATCGGGTTCACGGCGGGACCGGACGTGTCCTTGTAGGGATCGCCCACCGTGTCGCCGGTCACCGCGGCCTTGTGCGCCTCGGAGCCTTTGCCGTGGGTCTGGCCGTTGCGGTCGGTGAAGCCTTCCTCGATCACCTTCTTGGCGTTGTCCCATGCGCCGCCGCCCGAGGTCATCGAAATGGCGACGAACAGGCCGGTCACGATGACGCCCATCAGCATGGCGCCCAGGGCGGCGAAGGCGTTGGCCTTGTCCGGCTGGATCATCAGGATGACGACGAACAGCACGATCGGCGACAGCACCGGCAACAGCGACGGCACGATCATCTCGCGGATCGCCGCCGAGGTCAGGATGTCGACCGCGCGGCCGTACTCGGGCTTGACCTTGCCGGTCATGATGCCCGGGTTCTCGCGGAACTGACGGCGAACCTCGGCCACCACGGCCTCGGCGGCGCGCCCCACGGCCGTCATCGACAGGCCGCCGAACAGGAAGGGCAGCAGCCCCCCGAACAACAGACCGACCACGACATAGGGGTTGGCCAGGTCGAAGGCGACCGGACCCAGCCCTTCGAAGAATCCGCCCGGCGCGGCTTCGGCCGAGAAATGCTTCAGGTCTTCGGTATAGGCGGCGAACAGAACCAGCGCGCCCAGACCGGCCGAACCGATGGCGTAGCCCTTGGTCACGGCCTTGGTGGTGTTGCCCACGGCGTCCAGAGCATCGGTCGAGGTGCGCACTTCCGGCGGAAGACCCGCCATCTCGGCGATGCCGCCGGCGTTGTCGGTGACCGGGCCGAAGGCGTCCAGCGCCACGATCATGCCCGCCACGCCCAGCATGGTGGTGGTGGCGATGGCGATGCCGAACAGACCCGCCAACTGATAGGTCACCACGATGCCGACGATGATGGTCAGGGCCGGCAGGGCCGTGGACTCCAGCGACATGGCCAGACCCTGGATGACGTTGGTGCCGTGGCCCGAAACCGAGGCGTTGGCGACCGACTTCACCGGGCGGAAGCCGGTGCCGGTGTAGTATTCGGTGATGACCACGATGGCCGCCGTCACGGCCAGGCCGACGACGCCGGACCAGAACAGGTTCATCGGCTCGATGGTCAGGCCGCCGTTGGTCACGACCGGACCGGTGAGCAGGGTGTTGACGACCCACCACACCGCACCGATCGACAGCACGCCGGTGACGATCAGGCCCTGATACAGGGCGCCCATGATGTTGCCCGACTTGCCCAGGCGCACGAAGAAGGCGCCGATGATCGAGGTCACGATGCAGACGCCGCAGATGGCCAACGGCAGGAGCATCATGACGTCGACATAGGGCTGGCCGCGGAAGAAGATGGCGGCCAGGACCATGGTCGCCACGATGGTCACGGCATAGGTCTCGAACAGGTCGGCGGCCATGCCGGCGCAATCGCCGACGTTGTCGCCCACATTGTCGGCGATGGTCGCGGCGTTGCGGGGATCATCCTCGGGAATGCCGGCCTCGACCTTGCCCACCATGTCGCCGCCCACGTCGGCGCCCTTGGTGAAGATGCCGCCGCCCAGACGCGCGAAGATGGAGATCAGCGAGGCGCCGAAGCCCAGGGCCACCAGGCCGTCGATGACCTGGCGGTCGGTTCCGGCCATGCCGAGACCCACGGTCATGAAGGCGTAATAGCCCGCCACGCCCAACAGAGCGCCGCCAGCCACGAACATACCGGTGATGGCGCCCGAGCGGAACGCCAGGTCCAGGCCCTTGGACAGGCTCTCCGACGCGGCCTGGGCCGTGCGGACGTTGGCGCGAACCGAGATCAGCATCCCGGCGAAACCGGCCGCGCCCGAAAGCACGGCGCCGATCAGGAAGCCGAGGGCGGCCCATTGGCCGATCAGCAGCCAGGCGGCGATCAGGATCACGATCCCGACCATGCCGATGGTGGTGTATTGGCGGCGCAGATAGGCGGACGCGCCTTCCTGAATGGCCGCCGCGATCTCGCGCATCCGGTCGTTGCCGGTTCCAGCCTTCATCAGGGCGGCGGTCTGGACGGCGCCGTACAGCACCCCCAGGCCTCCGGCCGCAATGACCAGCCATAGATAGTTCGTCATGGGTGTTTCCAACCTCAAAGCCAACGGCGCGCGGACCCTTGGCGCGGCGGGCGTTTTCGCCTCTATCCGCCTTCCGGTCCCCCCGTGCGCACACGGACGCCTGATCGCGTCCCGCGGGAATTGCGGCGGAACCGTGCCAAATGCGTCAGCGTGACGCAACCGACGTTTTCAAAGGGGACTTCAGCCCGCGCGGACGCCCGTGCGACGGCGCGGGGCCTGGCTGATGATTTCGACACGCGCCACCGCGCCACGCCCGGCGATTTGATTGGCCGAGGCCACGAGACTGCGTTGCAGGGCCGCGCCGTCCAGCCGGGTCCAGTCGCCGGGCACCAGGAAGGGGGTGCGGTGCGCCGCCTTCACCAGGGCGTCGCGGAAATAGGCTTCTTTGGGCCGCATCTGTTCGGGCGTCTTGCCCGCCCCGAGATGGAGCCTCAGGGAAACAAAGACATAGTTGCGCAGACGCCCGCCCTCGATGACCGGCAGGCCGACGCCCGAAATGTTCAGCGCCGGCGCACCCCCCTGTTCGCCGGTCGGACCAGCAGCGGCGGCCGGTTCGGCGACGCCGGCCAGGGCCAGGCTTGCAACGATCAGGGTGCGGCGATCCATGGCCGGACGCTGCAGGAACAGGGTTAGGATTTGGTTTCGTCGCGATCCTTGTCCCAATGAAGAGAGAGGCTAGTCGTGACTCCACCCCCCTTTGGAAATCTCCACGGGCTGGTGCAGATAGGTGGCGATCACCCCGCGTCCGCTGGTCACCTCGCCGATTCGCGTCAGGCGCAGCAGCCTGGTCTCGGCCGCCGCGCGCAGGGCGGCCTCGTGGCGCGGCGGCGCGGTCAGCACCAGTTCATAGTCGTCGCCGCCGGTCGCCAGCCGGACCAGGGCCGCCTCGGGATCGACCCGGCCGTCGACCCACGCCGCCCCGGCGGCCGATAGCGGAATCTTTCCCAGGTCCAGCGTGATCCCCACGCCGCTGGTCTGGGCGATATGGCCGACGTCGGCGATCAGGCCGTCCGACACATCGGCGCAGGCGTGCGCCAGGTCGCGCACAGGCTCGGCGAACGCCACGCGCGGGTATGGCGTCCGATAATGGGCGATCAGGGCCTCAAGTCGATCCTTGTCCAGACGCAGCGTCTTCTGCGCCGCCATCAGACCCAGGCCGCCATCGCCAATGGACCCGGTGACGAACACCAGATCCCCCGGCTGCGCCCCGGCGCGCGACACCGCACGCCCCTTTGGAACCCAGCCCAGGGCCGTCAGGCTGAAGCTCAGCGGTCCCGGCGTCTTCACCGTATCGCCGCCCAGCAACCAGACGCCGAACTCGGCCTGATCCGCAGCCAGTCCCTGGGCGAAAGCCTGGCGCTCGGGCCAACCGCAACGGTCGGACCAGTGGCAGGCCAGCAGATATCCGAACGGCTCGGCGCCCTTGGCCGCGAGGTCCGACAAATTCACCCGCAGCAGCTTCCTCGCCACCGTGTCCAGAGGATCGTCGGGCAGGAAATGCACGCCCTCGACGAGCGCATCCTTGGTCAGGACGAGGTCGTACCCGGCCCGCGAGGGCAGAACCGCCGCGTCGTCCGCCAAGCCGCGCGCCCAGTCGGGGTGCGCCAGCGGTTTCAGCAGGCGGTGGATGGTCTCGAACTCTCCGGCGACATCAACCGCGGGCATCGCGGGCGACGCCGTCGAGAGCCGCGTTGACGAATTTCGCCTCGGCCTCATCGAAGAAGGCCTTGGCCAGTTCGACATATTCGTCGATCACCACTTCGCGCGGCGTGTCCTGGCGTTCACGCAACTCCCACGCGCCGCAACGCAACAGGGCGCGCAGGGTGGCGTCGAGCCTTTCCAGGCGCCAGTTCGAGGCCAGCCGCGCCTTGATCGCCGTGTCGATGGCCGCCTGGCCGGTGACCACGCCGCGCAGGATTTCGGCGAAATAGGCTTCATCGGCCTCGGCCAGCATCTGGCCTTCGATGTCGGCGTCGAAGCGGTGGCGCGAGAATTCATCGATAACGGTCTCCACCCCCTCCCCCGCCAGCTCCATCTGATAGAGGGCCTGGACGGCGGCCAGGCGCGCGATTGTACGGGCGCGGCGTTGCTTGCCGGTCAGGGGCGTCTCGGCCAGTTGGGCCATCACCGATTCAAGGCTGTTGGGGTCGCTCACGCCGCCTGTCCTTCCGAGCCGAGGCCCATGCGAAGCCGCTTCTTCAGGGTGACCAGGTCCAGACAGGCGCGGGCCGCGCCGCCACCCTTGTCGCCCTCGCTGAACCGCGCGCGCGCCCAGGCCTGATCCTCGTCCTCGACCGTCAGCACGCCATTGCCGATGCACAGCCCCTTCAGGCCCAGGGTCATGATCCCCGCCGCCGACTGATCCGAGACGATCTCGAAATGATAGGTCTCGCCCCGGATGACGCAGCCCAGGGCGACATAGCCGTCATAGCGCGGCGCGGTCGGATAGCGACCCGCCTCTTCGGCCAGGGCGATGGCGGGCGGAATCTCCAACGCGCCCGGCACGGTCACGACGTCAAAAGCGGCGCCGCGCGCGCGCAGAGCGTCCTTGGCCCCTTCCAGCAGGGCGTCGGCCAGAGCGTCATAGAAGCGCGCCTCGACGATGAGGATGCGCGGGCCTTCGGTCAGAATTGGTCTTCTCCATCCATGTCGCGCCAACCGACGATGCGCAGGCCATAGCCTTCCAGCGCGGTCGGATTGGGGCGCGTCGAACTCATCACGATCATGTCGCGCACGCCGAGATCCAGCAGGATCTGGGCGCCGACGCCATAGGCTTTCAACGACCGGTCGGCCGCCGCGGGCTTGGCCCCGCCCGCCAGGCGCTCGGCCAGGCCGGCCAGTTCCGGGTCGCGCAGGAAGACCGCGACGCCCGGACCGGGATGTTCGCTGATCGCCTTCAGCGCCTTGGGCAGATAGTCCTGTCGCGCCTCGACATGGCCCAACAGGTCGGCGGCGAAATCGACCTGGTGCATTCGCACCAGCGTCGGCTTGCCCGGGTCGATCCGGCCCTTGACCAGGGCGACGTGCTCGACGCCCTCGATGGCGTTCCTGAACAGCATCAGACGGAACGGCCCGCCGTGAACGCTTTCGAACGGCGTTTCCAGCACACGCTCGACGAAACGCTCGGTGCGGCGGCGATAAGCGATCAGATCGGCGATCGTGCCGATCTTCAGCCCGTGAAGCTGGGCGAAGGCCACAAGGTCCGGCATCCGGGCCATGGTGCCGTCGTCGTTCATGATCTCGCAGATCACCCCGGCGGGCGTCAGACCGGCCATGCGGCTGATGTCGACGGCCGCCTCGGTATGGCCGGTGCGGACCAGAACCCCACCGTCGCGGGCGACCAGAGGAAAGACATGGCCGGGCGAGACGATGTCGTCGGCGCCGCGGTTCGGATCGACGGCGACCTGGACCGTGCGGGCGCGGTCAGCGGCGCTGATGCCCGTGGTCACGCCCTCCTTCGCCTCGATCGAGACCGTGAAGGCCGTGCCCATCGAGGTGCGGTTCTCGACCGCCATCGGCGGCAGGCGCAATTGGCGCGCCCGGTCGGCGGTGATGGCCAGGCAGATCAGGCCGCGCGCGTGCTTGGCCATGAAGTTGATCTGGTCCGGGGTGGCGAACTGAGCCGGGATGATGACGTCGCCCTCGTTCTCGCGATCCTCGGCGTCGACCAGGATGTAGGGCCGCCCGTTCCTGGCGTCCTCGAGAATGTCCTCGATCAGGCTGATCGGGCTGTCGTTCATGTTGGCGGCGAGCGTCATTGCGCTGTCTCCTGCCACCGCGCGAGGTATCGCGCCAGCATATCGATCTCCAGATTGACCGAATCTCCGGCCTTCAACCGCCCCAGGGTGGTCGCCGCCCAGGTGTGGGGGATGATGTTCAGGCCGAATTCCAGGCCGGAGACTTGGTTCACCGTCAGGGACACGCCGTCGACGGTGATCGACCCCTTGGGAGCGATGAAGCGATGCAGCGGCGCGGGCGCTTCGACCACGAGGCGGTGCGAACCGCCTTCCGGCGTCACCGAGACGATCCGACCCAGGCCGTCGACGTGCCCGGAGACGACATGGCCGCCCATTTCGTCGCCCAGCCGCGCGGCGCGTTCCAAATTGACCGGGTCGCCGCTCTTCCAGTCGCCCAGGGTCGTCTTCGACAGGGTCTCGTTCGAGACCTCGACGGCGAACCAGCCGGGACCTTTCTCGGTGACCGTCAGGCAGCAGCCCGCATGGCTGATCGAGGCGCCGAGGTCGATGGTCGCCGTGTCCCAGGCCGTCTCGATCTCATAGCGGCGGTCGCGGGCGGTTTCGGCGACGCCGCGCACCCGGCCGATGTCGGTGACGATGCCCGTGAACATCAGAGACCTCGCCGGGAAAAAGCGGGGCTGGGGAGTCTATCCAGTCTATCGAGTCTCGTTCGGGTCATCGGACCGTCTCGTAGCGTTCCCACAGATCGTCGCCCAGCGGCTCGGCCGACAGACGCCGGAATCTGGGGGCGTCGGCCAGGTTTGCAAGCGCCAGGGCGGCGACGCAGGGGCGCCCCTCGGCGCCCAGCAGGATGGGCGCACGGAACCATTGGAGCGCATCGACAACGCCTGCCTTGAGGAAAGAGGCCGCGACCCGGCCCCCGCCCTCGATCAGGACCGAGGCGACGCCGCGCTTCGACAGGGCGGTCAGGACGGCGTCGACAGCCGGACGGCCGTCCTCAGCGGCGACCCGCAAGATCTGGGCGGCGCCGATCGGGCGCGGCTCGGCCGTGGTCAGGATCAGGGTGTCGGCCGCCGCGAGCTTGGCGCCTTGCGGCGTGCGCAGACGGCTGTCGAGGATGACGCGCAACGGCTGATCCACGGGGCGGCCCGGCAAGCGCACGGTCAGCTCCGGGTCGTCGGCCAGAACCGTCTCGACGCCGACGAGAATAGCGTCATGAACAGCGCGCAGACGGTGGCCCTGTTCGCGGGCCGCCTGGCCCGTGATCCATTTGGACTCGCCCGTCGCGGTGGCGATGCGCCCGTCGAGGGACGTGGCCAGCTTCAGCGTGACGGCGGGTCGGTCCTGGGGGCGCATCAGCCCTCGTCCAGCCCCTCGTCGCCGAGGAATTTGGCGAAGTCGCCGGTGTGGCGGAAGTCCTTGTACACCGAGGCGTAGCGGACATAGGCCACCTCATCGACGCCCTTCAGCGCCTTCATGATGAAGTCGCCGACCGTGCTGGAGGGGATTTCGGTCTCGCCCAGGCTTTCCAACTGGCGGGTGATGCGGCTGACCAGTTGTTCGATCTGTTCGGCGTGCACCGGCCGCTTGCGTAGGGCCACGGCCAAGGACCGCTCCAGCTTGTCGCGGTCGAAGGGGTTGCGCCGCCCATTGCGTTTCAGGATCACCAGTTCGCGCAACTGCACCCGCTCGAACGTCGTGAAGCGCCCGTTGCAGGCCGGGCACGAGCGGCGCCGTCGAATGGCCGCGCCGTCATCGGACGGACGGCTGTCCTTCACCTGGGTGTCCGCGTTTCCGCAGAAGGGGCATTTCATCGACCGACTATCCGTAGATCGGGAAGCGCGCGGTCAGGTCGCGCACTTCGTCGGCCACGCGGGCCTTGACCCCGGCGTCGGCCTCGTCCGTGCCCTTCATGCTGTCGATGACGTCAGCGATCCAGTGACCGACCTGCTGGAACTCGCCCACGCCGAAGCCGCGGGTCGTGCCCGCAGGGGTGCCCAGACGCACGCCCGAGGTGACGGTGAAGGGCGCGGTGTCGAAAGGGACGCCGTTCTTGTTGCAGGTCATCAGGGCGTGCTCCAGCTCCGCCTCGGTGGCCTTGCCTGTCACGCCCTTGGGCCGAAGATCGACCAGCATCAGGTGGCTGTCGGTGCCGCCCGAGACGATGGCCGCGCCGCGTTCGATCAGCACGGCCGACAGGGCGCGGGCGTTGTCGACGACCTGGCGGGCGTAGGTCTTGAATTCGGGCTTCAGCGCCTCGCCGAAGGCCACGGCCTTGGCGGCGATGACGTGCTCCAGCGGGCCGCCCTGGAGACCGGGGAAGACGGCCGAATTGATCTTCTTGCCCAGGTCGACGTCGTTGGACAGCACCATGCCGCCGCGCGGGCCGCGCAGGGTCTTGTGGGTGGTGGTCGTCACGACGTGGGCGTGCGGCAGCGGGTCGGGATAGACGCCGCCCGCGATCAGACCGGCGTAATGGGCCATATCGACCATCAGATAGGCCCCGACGCTGTCGGCGATCTCGCGGAACCGCTTGAAATCGATGTGGCGGCTGTAGGCGCTGGCCCCGGCCAGGATCAGCTTGGGCTTCTCGCGGTCGGCCATTTCGGCGACGTGGTCGTAGTCGATCAGATGATCATCCTCGCGCACCTTGTAGGTGACGGGGCGGAACCATTTGCCCGACTGGTTGGCGGGCGAGCCGTGGGTCAGGTGGCCGCCGCAGGCCAGATCCATGCCCAGAAAGGTGTCGCCGGGCTGAAGCAGGCTCATGAAGACGGCCTGGTTGGCCTGGGCGCCCGAGTGGGGCTGGACGTTGGCGAAGGCGCAGCCGAACAGCGCCTTGGCCCGTTCGCGCGCCAGATCCTCGGTCACATCGACGTACTCGCAGCCGCCGTAATAGCGACGACCAGGATAACCCTCGGCGTATTTGTTGGTCAGGACGCTGCCTTGCGCCTCCAGCACCGCCCTGGAGACGATGTTCTCGGAAGCGATCAGTTCGATCTGCTCCTTCTGACGGCCCAATTCGCCCTGGATGCCGTTGAAGACTGCCGGGTCGGTCTCGGCCAGGGTCTTGGAGAAGAAGGCGTCATGGGTGAAAGCGGTCACGGACGAATCCCGAACTAGAGAGGGCGACGAAAGGCGCAGACTCTCTACGCCCGGCGGACGGTCGCCACAACATCTTGTGGTTTTCGGCCGCGCCCCACTCAATCGTCGCGAGGCCAGCGGGCCGCATAGACGACGACCAACAGGGTCACCACGATCTCGATGACCACCACGACCTGATAGAACAGCGGCGAGCCGACAAAGGTCATGCCTTCGATCGCCGTATAGGCCAGGCCCAGGACTATATTCAGCCATCGACTGATCAGACGCGGCAGGGCCGCCGACAGGAAGATCATCACCGCCGGTACGGCCAGTATGGTCGACACGATCAGCAGGGCGGTCGGGGTCGCCGGTCCGAACGCCAACTGACCCGCCGCCATTTTCTCAAGCGTTTTAGGCAGATAGAGGCTGAAATAGTCATTGTAGATGTACAGCCCCATCAAGCTCGCCCATAGCAGCGACAGGGCGAGACCCGTGGGAAGTCGGCGTGTCGAGGAAATCGACAGGGACATTTGATGCGCTCCCAAACCGTATGACCGAGTTGGCGACGCTAAGCCTTGTGACGGTTCCGGCAAGGTGCGGAATTGTGAAATCTCGGACAGGTCAGGCGGCCGGTCCCGCCAACGCCCGCCTCAGTTTGGCGACGGCCACCAGCTTCAGCGCCTCGGGCTGATCCGCGGGACCGATGGCCGAGACCTCGCGTCCCGTCGCCGCATGAATGGCCGAGCATTTCAGATACGACCCGTTGCGGGTCAGCTCCAGGATGACCTCGCCGAGGTCGGCTTCAGACATCGTGCTCAACTTCCGCGCCCCCCGCGAAAGCAGGGACGACCCCGCCTGCGCTACGCTGCATCAGGCTAGGATCACGTCTGGCGCGCAACCCCAAACCGTCATCACCCAAGGGGCTGGGTCCCCGCCTTCGCGGGGAATGAGCGGCTGGAGCCGTCAGGCCGCCGCCGGGCGGCGCGCCACGTTGCAGTGGGTCCACAGCTTGTCCATCGCAGCCACCAGATCGGCCATCATGGCGTCATCGTGGTTGGGCGAGGGCGTGAAGCGCAACCGCTCGGTGCCCTTGGGCACGGTCGGGTAGTTGATCGGCTGGACATAGACGCCGTGCTCTTCCAACAGCAAGTCCGAGATCTTCTTGCAGTGCACCGGATTGCCGACGCGCACGGGCACGATGTGGCTTTCGCTGTCCATCACCGGAATGCCCGCCTCGGCGAACAGCCGTTTCAGGGTCGCGGCGCGTTCCTGATGCGCCGTGCGCAGTTCGGGGTGGGCCTTCAGATGCCGCACCGAGGCCAAGGCCCCCGCCGTCAGGGCCGGAGGCAGGCTGGTGGTGAAGATGAAGCCCGAGGCCCATGAACGCACCGCATCCACGATCACCGCGTCGGCGGCGATATAGCCGCCCATGACGCCCACGGCCTTGCCCAGGGTGCATTCGATGATGTCGATGTCGGCCAGCACGCCGTCACGCTCGGCCACGCCCGCGCCGGTCTGACCGTACAGGCCCACGGCGTGAACCTCGTCCAGATAGGTCATGGCCCCGTATTGGCGGGCCAGGGCGATGGTGCCCTTCAGATCGGCGATGTCGCCGTCCATCGAATAGACGCTCTCGAACGCGATCAGCTTGGGCGCATCGGCGGGCGCGGCGGCCAGCAGGCTTTCCAGATGCGCCAGGTCGTTGTGGCGGAAAACGTGCCGCTCGCAGCCGCCGTTCCTGATGCCCGCGATCATCGAGGCGTGGTTCAGGGCGTCCGAGAAGATGATCAGACCCGGCAGGATGCGTTGCAGGGTCGTCAACGTCGCCTCATTGGCCACATAGCCCGAGGTGAACAGCAACGCGGCCTGTTTGCCGTGCCAGGACGCCAGCTCGGCCTCCAGATCGACGGCGGAGCGGGTGGTGCCCGAGATGTTGCGCGTGCCGCCGGCCCCGGCGCCCGCCGCGTCGACCTCGGCCTTCATGGCCTCCAGCACCACCGGATGCTGGCCCATGCCCAGATAGTCGTTGGAGCACCAGACGATCACGTCCTGCTCTGTTCCGTTCGGGCGGCGGCGCACCGCGCGCGGGAAGTTTCCGGCCACGCGCTTCAGGTCGGCGAAGACGCGATAGCGCCCTTCGTCTTTCACCTGTTCGACGGCGGACTGGAATGCGGCGGCGTAGTCGTACAAAACCGGCGGGTCCTGTGGCGGAATAACTTTCCCGCGTGATGCTCTCACGCGACCGATTTGTCCACGCAAACGGCAGGACAAAACGCCGCAAACCCCTAATTGATAATGGTTCTCAGCCACACTGGCCCAAGATCGCCGTCTGACCTAGAGTCGGGATCATGGACCGGCGACGACTTCTACAGGCGGGTTTGGGCGTCGTTGGCGCGGGCGTTTCCGGCTGCGCGCGACTGGAGCCGACGACCCCGAGATTCGAGATGCCTCTCGAAAGCGCGCCGCACCTGCGCACCCTGATGCAATGGCCCGTCAGCGTCGATGTCTATGGCGCCCGCGACCTGGCGGCGGTTCAATCCTCGATCATCGATATCGCCAATGCGATCGGCGAGCATGAGCCGGTGGCCTTGTTGGCCGCAGCCGACGCGCGCGGCCTGGATCGCCGCCGGTTCAGCGGCGCGGTCGAGTTCTGGGACATCCCCACCGACGACCTGTGGTGCCGCGACAGCGGCCCGACCTTCGTCAAGACCGCGGGCGGCGCCTCGGCCGTCGCTTTGATCCAGTTCAACGGCTGGGGCCGCAAACAACCCCACGCCCAGGACGCGCGCATCGCCGCGCGCACGGCCGAACGCCTGGGGCTGCCAATCATCGACAGCGGCGTGATCGGCGAACAGGGCGGTCTCGAACATGACGGCGACGGGACCCTTTTGGCCCACGCCAGTTGCTGGGTGAACGCCAACCGCAACCCCGGCCTGACGGCCGATCAAATCGCTGATCGACTGGAAACAGCCCTGGGCGCCTCCAAGACGATCTGGGCGCCGGGGGTCAAGGGCGCGGACATCACCGACTATCACATCGACGCCCTGGCCCGCTTCGTCGGACCTGGCCAGGTGCTGATCCAGATCGATGATGCGATGAATCCCGACGACCCGTGGTCCGTGGCCGCGCACAGGACCCTGGCCGTGCTGAAAGCCGCGACCGACGCGAGAGGCCGCCCCTTGCAGATCGTCCGTCTGCCCGAGCCGGTCAACATTCGCGCGCGCGGCGACGACTTCGTGTCCAGTTACGTCAACTATTACGTCTGCAACGGCGCGGTGATCGCCCCCCAGTTCGGCGACCGCCGCAGCGACGACGCCGCGCGCGCCCTGCTGTCGGACCTGTATCCCGGCCGCCAGATCGTGCAACTGAACATCGACCCCATCGGCGCCTCGGGCGGCGGCGTCCACTGCGCCACCCAGCAACAGCCCGCCTGACGCCGTTCAGGTCTCCAGGCCGTCCTTGAACCGCATCGAGGCGTGGGAGCCGTCGCAGAACGGCTTGTTGGACGAGGCGCCGCAACGGCACAGCGTCTGACGGTTCCGAACCTCATAGCTTTCGCCGCTGGCGCTCTGAACCCTGATCCCGCCGCGCAGCATCAGCGGCCCGCTGACCCCCAGGGCCGGGTCCTCGATCAGCGACAGGGAGGCAGGCTCGGCCGTCTCGACCGGCGCTCCGGTCGAGCGGTCCCACACCAGCAGACGCCCCGACGGGCAATGGTGCGCCATATAGACGGCCAGTTCAGCGTGCCGCTGGCCCGGCTCCATGACCTCGTTCCAGAACCGGTCGCCGTTGTCGCAGAAACGGCCGTAGGCGCAGTACATTTCATTGTCGGTCAGGCTGTATTGCGGACCATCCATGCGGGTCGCCTTGTCCAGCATGGGTTCGAACGGAGCTTGCTCGGTCAGGTCGACGCCCGCACGCAGATGGGACCCGTCGCAATACGGCTTGTTCTTCGAATAGCCGCAGCGACACAATATGGAGCCGTCCTTGACCGCGAACGCACGGCCCTGCCTGTAGGACCAGGAATTCCCGGCGCTGTTCGGCTCGATGATCTGGATATGCAGCGTCGGCGCGCCATGCACCCGATAGGGTCCGCCGTCGGTCACCTCGATCCAGATCGACGGATCGCTTTCGGCGGACCCGATCTGAACATCGGACTTAGTCGCTTGCGACACGTCGCGGCCTCCTGCTTCAAACGCTCCCCGGAACGGCGACGAACGACGCGGTCAGACCGCGCATCGGCTTGCCTCACCCGGCGTTGAAGATGAGTACACGGCCCCGATCTTCGGACAACGAAATTATCCGAAACCAATTCGGGACATCCGCGAGCGTCCTGGGAGGCGAGAGCGGCGGCGTCAGCCCTTGGGCAGGTCGTCCAGCTTGCCGCGCAACATCTGAAGGATGGCCGAAAAATCGCGGCCGCCGTAGCCCAGGCCGTTGAACATCTGGAACAGGGCTTCGGTCTGGGCGCCCAGCGGGGTCGCGGCGCCGGACTTGGCCGCCGCATCCTGGGCCAGCTTGAGGTCCTTCAGCATCATGGCCGTGGCGAAACCACCGTCGTAATTGCGGTTCGACGGCGCGGTCGGCACCGGGCCGGGCCACGGATAATAGGTGGTGACCGACCACGACTGGCCCGAAGACTTGGCGACGATGTCGAACATCTTGACCGGGTCCAGGCCCAGCTTCTCGGCCAGACCGATGGCCTCGCAGGTCCCCAGCATGGTGATGCCCAGGATCATGTTGTTGCAGATCTTGGCCGCCTGACCGGCGCCGTGATCGCCGGCGCGGAAGGTCGCGCGGCTCATCGGCTCCAGCGCCGGTTCGATGCGGGCGAAGTCCGGTTCGTCGCAGCCGACCATGAAGGCCAGTGTCCCGGCGTCGGCCGCCATGGTTCCGCCCGAGACGGGCGCATCGGCGAAGGCGTAGCCCGCGTCCTTCGCCAGACCCGCGACCTTGCGGGCCGTGTCGACGTCGATGGTCGAACAGTCCAGCAGCAGGGCGCTGGTCGGGGCGTGACCGATGATCTGTTCCGAATAGACCTTCAGCACGTGCGGCCCAGCCGGCAGCATGGTGATGACCACGTCGGCGGCCTTCACGGCCTCGGCCACCGAGGCGGCGGCGGTGCAGCCCGCGGCGACGGCCCGCTCAACGGCCTCTTGCGACAGGTCGAAAGCCATGACGGAGCGGCCCGCCTTGGCCTGATTGGCGGCCATGCCGCCACCCATATTGCCCAGGCCGATGAAGGCGATCGTCTGCATCATGACTCTACTCGCTGTGCTCGATCAGGCCTGCGGCAGGTCTTCGGCCAGGATGGCCATTTCGAACATATAGGAACCGGCTTCGTCCTCGTCCTCGAAGATCACGCCGATGAATTCGTCATCGACATAGACCTCGGCGGAATCGGTCTGTTTGCGGGCCTTCACCTTCAGGCCGCCGTGGTTGAAGGTGCGCTTCAGATGGGTCTCGACGCGCTTGATGTCGGCTTCGGTCACGGAGGGCCTCGTCAGGGATGGGAATTGGGCGCGGACCCTAGTGAGGTCGGTGCGGCATTGAAAGCCCTGACGGCGCTGAGCGCCCAATCCTCCCCCATTGGGCGAGGATTGATCGACAGCCTCAGATCACGAAATCATAGACGATGTCGGCCAGCGTATGGTCCATGGTCCGGGCGGGGGTCGCCTCGGTCGGGCAGTTGACCAGGCGCGCCGGAACCCCGGCCACCGTGCAGCCCGCGGGCACGGGTTTCAGCACCACCGAGCCGGACGCCACCTTGGCGTAGTCGCCGACGGCGATGTCGCCCAGGACCTTGGCCCCCGCCCCCAGAAGCACGCCCTTGCCGATCTTGGGGTGGCGGTCGCCGCGCTGGGCGCCCGTTCCGCCCAGGGTCACGGCGTGCAGCATGGAGACGTCGTCGCCGACCACCGCCGTCTCGCCGATGACGATGCCGGTGCCGTGGTCCAGGAACAGACCCGACCCCAGCTTGGCCGCCGGATGAATGTCGACCTGGAACAGTTCGGACATCCGGCTCTGGAAATGCAGGGCCAGGGTTTCGCGCCCGCGCGTCCACAGCCAGTGGGCCACGCGATAGGCCTGGAGCGCCTGGAATCCCTTGAAATAGAGGAAGGGCTGCAACAGCGAGCGGATGGCCGGATCACGCTCGGCCACGGCGGCCAGGTCGGCCTCGGCGGCGGCGACGATCGATCGGTCGGCGCGGTAGGTCTCAAGGCAGGTCTCGCGGACCGTCATGGCCCCCAGTTCGGCGTCGCCCAGCTTGCGCGCGATCTGGAAGCTCAGGGCGCCCGCCAGGTCCGAATGCGCCAGGATCACGGCGTTCATCTGCGACGCCAGGCCCGGCTCGTCGCGCGCGGCCGCCTCGGCCGAGGCGCGAAGTCGGCCCCAGACGTCTTCCCGCACGGCGACGACTTCCAGTCGGGTCATCAACGTCTCCCTTTCGCGGCCATCATAGCCGGTGCAGCATCACATGGGCCAGCCAGCCCGGCAGCAGGCTCTCACGCGCCATATGGTAGGCCCTGAGCGCCGTCGCCACCGTCAGGGCGTCCTGGACCTGACCTTCGCTGATGGCGTCCAGCAGGGTCAGGAACGGCGTGCGCGCCGTGACGATCAGTTCGGTCGGGTCCGGCGCGATCGGCGTGGGCGACAAACCCCAGCACAGCCAGACGATCCCGCGCTCATCGGTCACCGAGTTGGACAGTTGCAGCCGCAGAGCCTCTTGCCAGTGGTCGGCCCTAAGCCCCGCCTCCTCGGCCAGTTCGCGTTTGATCCCGGCCAGGGGGTCTTCGTCGAACGGCGCCCCGCCCTCGGGCATCTCCCACGAGAAGTCGGCGCAGGCGAAGCGCGATTGGCCCACCAGGGTGACCGTGCCGTCCTCATGGATCGGCAGGACGCCGACCGCCAGGCTCTTGGGCCGCATCACCGCATAGACGGCGGGCGCGCCGGTCGGCGCTGTGGCGTCGTGCTCGGTCAGGCGCAGCCAGTCGTTCTCATAGACGGTGCGTTCGCCCGCATCCTTCCATGGCGGCGGTTTGGGCAGGCCCTTGGCCCACGGCGGTGCATTTGCGTCTTCGCTCATCGACGAAGGTATGGCGCCGCGCCGCGGCAAATCCTAGCTAGGCGCATGGCCGATGAAACCCTGGGCGACGCCCTGCCCCCGCCCGTTCCGTCCGAAACGATGCGCCGCCGTCTGGCGACCCGTCGTTCAGCGCCCGCGCAGAGCCTGGCCTCGCCCGGCCCGAAGGACGCCGAACTGGACGAAATCCTGACGCTGGGCGCACGCACGCCCGACCACGGCAAGCTGTTTCCCTGGCGGTTCGTGATCCTGTCGCCCGAGGCGCGGGCGCGGATCGGCGCGGCCTTGACGCCGCTGGCCGGGCGCCAGCCCGACCCAGCCAAGGCCGCCAAGACCTTGATGAAGCTGACCGCGCCGCCGGTCACCGTGTTGGTGATTTCGACGCCCGTGATCGATCACAAGGTGCCGGTGTGGGAACAGCAGTTGTCGGCCGGTGCGGTCTGCATGAACCTGGAGCACGCGGCCAACGCCTTCGGCTATCACGCCAGTTGGATCACCGACTGGTACAGCTATGACCCCGAAGCCGCGGCGATGTTCGGCGTCGGCGACGACGAACAGGTCGCGGGCTTCATCCATCTGGGGACCCCCGCAGAGGCGCCGCTGGAACGGCCCCGGCCGGACGTAGCCGCCCTGACCTCGCGTCTGGACTGAGGACATTCAGGGCAGCGGCTTGGTCCATTCCATGAGGACGAGCCAGGGCGCGCGTCGTCGCCCGCCTAGCCGGACGTTTCCGGCTCCGGCGGATGCACCAGCGACACCAGCACCACGCTGATCATCATCAGCAGGAACCAACTGCCCAGCTTGGCGATCGACACCGGCGTCCAGCCGTCGGCCTGATCGGGATAGGTCCAGGCGCGGGCGTAGGTGCCCAGGTTCTCGGCGAACCAGATGAACAGAGCGACCAGCAGGAACCCCAGCAGGAACGGCATCGACCGCCGGGTCCGGTCCGGCGTGAAATAGAACCAACCCCGCCCGAACAGCGCCGCCGTCGCCACGAACAGGCCCAGCCGGATGTCCGGCAGCCAGTGATGGGTGAAAAAGTTGACGTAGATGGCCGCCGCCAGCGCCCAAGTCGTCCACAACGGCGGATAGTGGCGAAAGCGGATGTCGAACACCCGCTGGACCCGCGCGATATAGCTGCCCACCGCCGCGTACATGAAGCCGGTGAACAACGGCACGCCGCCGATCCGCAACAGGCTGGCTTCGGGGTAGATCCACGAACCGTGGGCGGTCTTGAACACCTCCATCGCCGTGCCGACGACGTGGAACAGAAAGATGACCCGCGCCTCGTCCCAGCTCTCCAGCTTCAGCGCCAGCATGGTCGCCTGGATGGCCAGGGCGCCGACGACCAGGACGTCGTAGCGCGCGATCGGCGCCCCGCCGTCGGGCCACAACGCCGACCACAGCAGATGCGTCCCCACCAGCAGCGCCAGCATGGTCCCGCCGAACAGACAGGCCCAGGCCTGCTTCAGGCCGAACATCAGGAACTCGAAACCATGGCGCGACGCCGCAGCGCGGTCGGCCCGGGTCCGCAAGTCGGCCAGGAAACGGCGGCCGAGGGTTTCGTGCGCGAGAGACGGAAAGGTCATGACCGCCGACTAGCGGCGACCGGTCCCCGAAATCATGAGCGGGAGCTGAGCAATTTCGGCGAGCGCAAGTTCAGGCTTTCGCTTCGGAATTGGCCGCCATCAGAGTCACCTCGGGTCGGAAGGGTTTCACCAGTTCGGGAGGCGCTACGGAGGGTATATCCATCCGAACGAAGGATTTCACGATCGATTGAAACGTCTGGGTGTGGCGCACCCGATGAATCGCGCCGACGCGCCCCTGGATGACCTCTGGAGCATCAGGCCAGAAGCGAGATCGATACCGGCTCAGCCCCATCCGCACCGGGCCGCCGTTCCGCCTCTACCGTCTGACACCCCCTAACTGAACGCCGCGACGATCGTTTCGATCGGGAGGAAGAGCGTCCGGCTGTCTTGCGGATATTCAAAGAACTCGGCCTGTCGCAGATAGAAGGTCTTGGCCGCTTTGCTTTTGGCGTGAACCAGCACGGCGGCGATGCCGATGCTTTGCGACGCCAAGGCGATGCGTCTCAGGGCGTCGGACAGGAGGTCGGCGCCCAATCCGCGCCCCGCATGACGCCGGTCCACGGCGAGGCGGCCGATAACCGATATGGGCACGGCGTCCGGGGCGTTTCGCCGAAGCCGACCAGGCGTCGCCGCCCGTTCGATCGCCCCGGCGGAAATGCAGTAGTAACCGACCACCCTGTTTTCGCTGCACACGACATAGGTCCGCGAATAGCGGCTCTCGTTTTTCAGCGCCCTGTGTCTGAGCCAGTCGTCAAGAACCGCTTCGCCGGAATCGAAGTCCAAAACATCATGTTCGACAGTCAGCGGCTCGGGCGCGGACAGAAGACCATCGACCGACTGGGCGCTTCCCGTCAGGTCCGCCATGCCGGCTTTCGCTCCAGCAAGGCGCGCAGTTTCAGGCCGGGCGCTGGCGGGTTGTCCAGAGCGTCGACAAAGGCATCGAAACGATCGGCGTCGAGGGCGAACAACCGCTGATCCAGCAACACGTCGATGGCTTGGCGACGGGCGGATTCCACCATGAACTCGGTACGTGTCTTGCCAAGGATCGCTGCGGCGTCATCGATCAGTCGCCGAACCTGCGGCTCGATGCGCAGATTGATCGCGCCCTTGGCGACGGACGGCGCGCCCTCGACAAGGAAATCGGAAGACGGTTCGGAAAATCCTGGCCTGCGCATCACGGCGGCAGCCTACACAGTTGTGTAGACATTGTCGACACAGGGGCGCGACTGATTGATGACGGCCTATCCCCGCCCGCGATAGGTCGGGACGCCCTGATCGGGCAGCCACAGGCCCTCGGGCGGGGCGCCGGTCTGCCAGAAGACGTCGATGGGGATGCCGCCGCGCGGATACCAATAGCCGCCGATGCGCAGCCATTTGGGTTGAAGCAGATCGGCCAGGCGCTTGCCGATGGCCACGGTGCAGTCCTCGTGAAAGGCGCCGTGGTTGCGGAAACTGGTCAGGTACATCTTCAACGACTTGGACTCGACCAGCCAGTCGCCCGGAACATAGTCGATGACGATGTGGGCGAAGTCGGGCTGGCCGGTCACCGGGCACAGGCTGGTGAATTCGGGCGCCGTGAAACGGGCGACATACAGGCTGTCGGCGTGCGGATTGGGCACGCGCTCCAACACGGCGGTTTCGGGGCTGGCGGGCTGGGCGGTCTGGGCGCCCAGTTGCGAGAGGCCGGAGGTGTCGGTGGTCATGGCGCGCGCCATATCACGCGAAAACGCCGTCCGCCATTTGCCTTCCCCGGCGACAGCCCGCTAAGCGTAGCCAAAGGAAACCCAGGAGACGCCCATGGCCATTCCCGCCTCGCTGCAAGCCGGACTGAAACTGCCGGTCATCGCCGCCCCCATGTTCCTGGTCTCGGGACCTGACATCGTGGTGGAGTGCTGCAACGCCGGGGTGATCGGCACCTTCCCCTCGCTGAACCAGCGCACCACCGAGGGCTATCGGGAATGGCTGCACGACATCAAGGCGCGGCGCACCGCCGATGCGGCGGCCTATGGCGTCAATCACATCGTGCATCCGACCAACGCCCGACTGATGGCCGACCTGGAGGTGACGGTGGCCGAACAGGTGCCGTTGGTCATCACCTCGCTGGGCGCGGTCAAGGATCTGGTGGACGCGGTGCACGGCTATGGCGGCGTGGTGTTCCACGACATCGCCAATGTGCGCCACGCCAAGAAGGCGGCCCAGGCGGGGGTGGACGGCCTGATCCTGGTGGCGGCCGGGGCTGGGGGACACGCGGGCGTGGTCAATCCGTTCGCCCTGGTGGAAGAGGTGCGCGGCTTCTTCGACGGCGCGATCATCCTGTCGGGCTGCCTGTCGACGGGCCGCGACGTGGCGGCGGCGCGGATGATGGGGGCCGACTTCGCCTATATGGGCACCCGCTTCATCAACACCGTCGAGAGCGAGGCCCAGGCCGAATACAAGCAGATGATCGTCGAGGCGGGTTCGGCCGACATCACCTACACCCCGGCGGTGTCGGGCATTCCGGCCAACTTCCTGACCCCGTCGCTGCTGGCCAACGGCATCGATCCCAAGACCCTGCCCGAGCACAAGCTGGACATGGGCGAAGAGGCCAAGGCCTGGAAGACGGTCTGGTCGGCCGGTCAGGGTTCGGGCGCCGTACACGACGTTCCGACGACGCACGATCTGGTTCACCGCCTGCGCGGCGAGTACGCCGAGGCCGTCGAGAATTTCAAAAAAGCGTCGCAGTTCGGTTAGGAAACCGCCGCGCGACTCGATCATTAGGCGCGCCATGATCCGCACCCTGACGACCGCCCTCGCCCTGGCCCTGACGGCCGCCCCCGCAATGGCGCAAGACGCCCCCGGCCAATGGTCGTTCGGACTTGGCGCCGGCACCGACAACCGTTCCAAGGACGTGTCCAAGTCCATGGGCAAGGAATACGTCTGGGCTTCCGCCGAATGGGAGAACGATAGCGGCTTCTTCTATGTCGCCGGCAACCTCGAAGGCATCGAGTCCAACGGTTCCGACACCGAAGGCGAACTGGATCTGGGCATACGGCCCCAGGTCGCGGGCTTCGATCTGGATCTGAACGCCAAACACAAATGGCAGTTGGACGCCAACCCCGGCGCGGACGCCGACTCCTGGGAGTTCACCGCCAATCTGTCGCGCTCGATCGGCCCGGCCAAGGCGCGGCTGCAACTGCAACATTCGCCGGACGGCCTGGGGTCGACCAAGGCCTGGACCTGGGTCGAGGCGCGCGCGGGCTGGGCCTTCAACGAAACCCTGTCAGCCAGCGCCGCCGTCGGCCGCCGCGAACAGGACGGATCGATCGACTACACCGGCTACAACGCCGGCGTGACCTGGGCCGTCAACCGCAACGCCGATCTGGACGTGCGCTGGTACGGCACCGACGGTCCCGCATCGGACCCCCGCTACGCCGACGCCCTTGTGGCCGAGATCAGCTTCGGCTTCTGAGCCTCATGGGTCGCAATCGATGCTGCGGCTCCTTAAGTCGAGCGCATGAACCTGCGCCCCACCACCCTTGAACGCGCCTATGAACTGGCGCGCGGCGGCGGTTGTCGAACCGTCACCGAAATCAAGCAACGGCTACAGATCGAAGGCTATGAGCGCGTGCGCGACAGCCTGTACGGCCAGTACCTGACCGCCGACCTGCGCAGGCTGTGCCAAGCCCACTACGTGGCTCCGCCTGCGACCGATTGAGCGGCAGTCTTGTTTTCGTCCGCATTCCGGGCGAGAACGCCCACGTCGATCTCTACTGCGTAACGCCTGCACCCCTTTGCACTGCGCACCGAGGTCCAAGCCGATCCATCAGAACCGACATCCAGCCTCAGGGGCGTTCCCTGAGGCAAACGCCAATGGAGGTCCTCAAATGGCTACCGGCACTGTGAAATGGTTCAACTCCACCAAGGGCTATGGCTTCATCCAGCCCGATAACGGCGGCAAGGACGTGTTCGTCCACATCTCGGCCGTCGAAGCCGCCGGCCTGCGCGGCCTGAACGAGAACCAAAAGGTCTCGTACGAAATCGAAACCGATCGCCGCTCGGGCAAGGAATCGGCCGGTCAACTGAAGACCGAAGGCTGATTTCTCGGGCCTCTCGGCCCAGGGATTTCAACGGCGGCGAGGGCGATGCCTTCGCCGCCGTATTCGTATTCAGCCGAGCGCCTGGTCCAGATCGGCGATCAGGTCCTCGACGTTCTCCACCCCGACGGACAGTCGGATCAGGTTGTCGGTGACGCCCCCGGCCTCACGCACCTCTTTGGGCACCGAGGCGTGGGTCATGATGGCCGGGTGGTTGACCAGGCTTTCGACCCCGCCCAGCGATTCCGCCAGGGTGAAGACCCGCACCCGCTCCAGCACCTGTTTGGTGCGCGACAGGTCGCCATCGATCAGCACCGTGACCATGCCGCCGAAGCCGCCGGGCATCTGGCGCGCCGCCAGGTCGTGTTGCGGGTGGGCGATCAGGCCGGGATAGATCACCTTCGCCACGCCCTTCCTGTCTTCCAGCCAGCGCGCGACGGTCAGGGCGTTGTCGCAGTGGGCCTTCATGCGCAGCGCCAGGGTTTTCAGGCCGCGATTGACCAGAAAGGCGTCGAACGGTCCCATCACCCCACCGACCGAGTTCTGGAGAAATTTGATCTGGGCCGCCAGTTCGGCGTTTCCGGTCACCAGCGCCCCGCCGATGATGTCGGAGTGGCCGTTCAGATATTTGGTCGCCGAATGCATCACCACATCGGCGCCCAGGCCCAGCGGCTGCTGGCAGAAGGGCGTGGCGAAGGTGTTGTCGACGACCAGCAACAGGCCCTTGGCCTTGGCCAGCCGCGACAGGGCGGCGATGTCGGCCAGTTTCATCAGGGGGTTGGTCGGCGTCTCGACCCACAGCATCCGCGTCTTCGGCCCGATCGCCGCCTCGACGGCGTTCAGGTCGCTGAGATCGACATAGCTGAAGTCCAGCCCCATTGAGCGGCGCCGCACGCGCTCGAACAGCCGCCAGGTGCCGCCGTACAGGTCGTCGCCGGTGACGATGTGCGAACCCGCGTCCAGAAGCTCCAGCACCGTCGAGGTCGCCGCCATGCCGCTGGCGAAGCCGAAGCCGTGGGCTCCGCCTTCCAGGTCGGCGATACAGGCCTCGAACGCCTCGCGCGTCGGGTTCTTGCCGCGCGCATACTCATAGCCCTTGTTCACGCCCGGGCTTTCCTGGGCGTAGGTTGAGGTGGCGTAGATCGGCGTCATCACCGCCCCGGTCGTGGGGTCGGGCCGTTGGCCGGCGTGGATGGCGCGGGTGGAGAATCCCTGAGCGTTCTTGATCGACATGGCAGCCTTTTAGGGCGCCAGAAGCGTCCGGTCGAAGAATTCCCGCGAGGCGGTGAAGGTCTCGCACCACTGAGGCTGTGCAAGGAAATGCGCGTCGCCTTCCAACGTGCGGGCGTCCAACTCGGCGCCGCGCTGGCGCAGGTCCGCAGCGAACTCGGTCGCCGATTCCGCCGAAATGACCGGATCGCCCGCCGCATTGACCATCAGGATCGACGCCGGGCGTCGGAACGACCGGGCCGGGGCCATGGCCGCGCCCGCCGAGACGGCCACGGCCGAGCGCAGACTGGGGTTGCGCATCGCGCCCTCGGCCGCCAGCCAACCGCCCAGGGAGACGCCCCAGACCCCGACCCGCTTCGCGTCCACGCCGGGAACTTCGGCCATCCGGGTCGCCACGTCGTCGGCCACGTCACGCCAGCGGTCCAGGTTGCGGCGTTCCCGCTCCATCTCGCCGCTGGTGGCGTCGTAATACTGCGGCATGACGACGAAATAGCCCCGGCTGGCCAGTTGCAGCGCCCGGGGATCGAACACGGGCAGGGTCGCGCGCAGGCCCCGGGGACCATGCAGCATGACGATCACCGCCCCGTTCGGCGTTCCGCGCGGCGCATAGACCATGGCGTCGACCGTGCGGTTGTTGCTGGGAATGGTCATGCGCCCGCGACGGGCGTTCACCGGCACGTCGTCGGGACAGACCAGGGCGTCGGCGTAATAGTCGCCATTGGGCCGCTCGGCCGTCGGCGGCGTGGCCGAAGCCGACGGCTCGGCCGTGTCCTGCGCCTGTTGCGCGCCTCCCGACAGGATCGCCGCGGCGACCCCCCACACAACGCCCATACGCATCGACAGCCCCCCGGCCTGCAACCTTACTGTCGCCATCGTCGCGCACTCGCGACCTTCCGAAAAGGCCCCTTTTCGCCACAATTGCAAAAAAGTCCGTGCCGGTCGGCTCAGAGCAGGGTTCGACGGAGGAAGGCGTCGGCGCGGTCGAAGATGTCGGTCCATTCCGCTTCGAAGAAGCCATGGCGACGAACGTCGACGACGTGCGTCTCGACCGGGACGCCCGCCTGTTCCAGTTCTCTGGCCCAGCGTCGTGTCCGCACGGGCCGCACCACCGGATCGCCCGCCGCATAGATCAACAGGACGGGCGGCCTGTGCGTCATGTCGCGCGCATCGACGTTTCCGGCAGAACAGACGCCGACCACGGCCGCGACGCCCGGCCCCCGCACCGCCACCTCGCCGGCCAGATAGCCGCCGCGCGAATACCCCATGGCGCCGACCCGCGCCGGATCGACGCCCCGCAGCCCAGCCGTCCACGAGACCGCATCCTTGACCGCCTCGGTCCATCGACCGGGATCGTCGGAGCCGCGCCCGCCGTCGGCGTCGCCGAAATAGTCCGGCATGACGACCATATAGCCCAGGGCCGCCAGTCGCCGGGCGTTGCCGTAGAAATTGCCGAAGTCGCGCCGGATGCCGCCCGCGCCATGCAGCAGCACCAGGGCGGCGCCGTTCATCGGTCCATCGCTGACGGTCGGCTGGGCCACCAGGGCCGTCAGGTCGCGGCCGCCGCTGCGATACGCGCCCCGCCGCACGCCTTGCAGCGTTCCGGCGTCCTGCACCCACGCCAGCCCCGCCGACGCCGAACCGTTCCAGGCCAGACCCAGCCCCAACCCCAGACCCAGCCCCTGCCTGCGGTTCAGCGGCGCCATGGCTACCGGTTCAGGCTCAGGTGATTGATCAGGTCGGTGCGGGTGATCAGACCCACGAACTGCTCGCCGTCCAGCACGATGGCGACGCGGTCACGGTCGAACAGGGGGATCAGGGCGTCCAGCGGCTCGGACACCTGCACCGTGTCCAGGTTGCGGGTCATGACCGAACCGGCGGGCTTCTTGAACCGCTCCTGGCGGGTGATCTCGTCGGTGTTCATGACATGGACGATGTCGCTTTCGTCAATGATTCCGACCAGGCGGCCGTCCTGGATGATCGGCAGTTGCGACACGTCGGCGCCGCGCATCCGCTTGAAGACGGTGTCCAGGGTGTCGTCCGGCCCGGCCGTGACCACCGCTCCGTCGGCGTATTTGCGCGTGATCAGGTCCGACAGGTCGCCGTGGATCTCGCGCTCGCCCAGGCCCTGATCGGCCAGCCAGGCGTCGTTATAGACCTTGGACAGGTATTTGGCCCCGGTGTCGCAGACGAAGGTCACGCACCGTTTCGGCTCGGTCTGTTCGCGGCACCAGCGCAGGGCGGCGGCGATCAGGGTGCCGGACGACGATCCCGCCAGGACGCCTTCCTTCAGCAACAGTTCGCGCACCGTGGCGATGGCCTCGGCGTCGGGGATGGAATAGGCCCGGTCGATCAGGTCCATGTCGGCAGTGTCCGGCACGAAATTCTGGCCGATGCCCTCGACGGTGTAGCCGCCTTCGGGTCCCGGCACGCCCTCGTTGACGATGCCGGCCAGCGTCGAGCCGACCGGGTCGGCCAGAATGATCTCGGCGTCCGAGCCGACGCTCTTCAGATACTGGGCGATGCCGGTGATGGTGCCGCCCGAGCCGATGCCGGCGACGAAGCCGTCGACCTGATGGTCCATCTGCTCCCAGATTTCGGGACCGGTGGTGTCGAAATGAGCCTGGCTGTTGGCGTCGTTGGCGAACTGATTGACGTAGAAGCCGCCCGGGATCTGCTGGGCCAGCCGTTCGGCCATGTCGGTGTAATATTCAGGATGCCCGTGCGGCACGTCCGAACGGGTCAGGCGAACATCAGCCCCCATGGCCCTGAGATGTTGGATTTTTTCCTTGGACATCTTGTCCGGGATGACCAGAAGCACCTTATACCCCTTGGCCTGCCCCACTAGGGTCAGCGCCAGGCCCGTATTGCCAGCCGTCGCCTCGACGATGGTTCCGCCGGGCTTCAACCACCCCTCCTTCTCCGCCGCCGCGATCATCGACAGGGCGATGCGGTCCTTGATCGAGCCGCCGGGGTTCTGGGCCTCCAGCTTCAGGAACAGGCGGCATTTACCCGTATCGATCCGCGTCACCTCGACCATCGGCGTCTTGCCGATCAACGTCAGCAGCGAACCGGTCGGTCCGCTGAGCGCGGGCGTGGCGGAAAGGGGCATAATCTTCTCCAGGAGCGTTTCCGGCGCGGAAGCTGTCGCGCCCGCCCCTGAAGGTCAAGCGGCGCACGATTTCGCCCGAGAGCGAAGCGCCTTACACAGGATTCGAATGACAAAGACCCCTAAACGACCGGCTCATGGCCTTCCTGACAAGGAAACCCTGGTCCGATTCCTCCGCGAAGCCGGAGAGGCCGACAAGGCCGACATCGCCCGCGCCTTCGGCCTGAAGGGCAATGAGCGCAGGATGCTGCGTGAAATGCTGAAAGAGCTGGAGGCGGATGGCCGCCTGGGCAAACGCGGGCGCAAGGGCTTTTCCGAAGCCGGCGCCTTGCCCCCCGTCGGCGTGGCCGACGTGGTCGAGCGCGACACCGACGGCGAACTGTACGTCCGGCTGGTCAAGGGCGCGGACGACGCGCCCAAGGCCATCCTCATGCCCGACCACGCCAAGGCCAAGGGTCCAGCGCCCGGCATGGGCGACCGGCTGCTGGTGAAATTCCAGCGCGGCGTCGACGGCTGGGAGGCCCGGCTAGTCAAGAAGCTGGACACGGCGACCAACCGCGTCCTCGGCGTCATCCGCAAGTCGGCGCGCGAGACCCGCGTCGAGCCGGTCGACAAGCGGTCCAAGGACGTGCTGATCGTCCCCGCCTCCCAGGCCGACGATCTGCGCGACGGCGATCTGGTGCTGGCGGCCATCGAACGCGGCGAGCACCGCTATGGTCCCAAGCGCGGCAAGGTGCTGGAGACCATCGGCCGCGAGGACGATCCACGCGCGGCGTCGCTGCTGGCCATCCACGCGCACGGGGTGCCGACCGGCTTCTCCGAGGCCGTCGAGGCCGAGGCGGCGGACCAGGCCCTGCCGACGCTGAAGGGACGCGAAGACCTGCGTCAGGTCCCCTTCATCACCATCGACCCGGCCGATGCGCGCGATCACGACGACGCCGTCTATGCCGAGAAGGACGAGGACGAGAAGAACCCCGGCGGCTGGATCGTCTGGGTCGCCATCGCCGACGTGGCGGCCTATGTGCGGCCCGGCTCGGCGCTGGACCGCGAGGCGCGCGACAAGGGCAATTCGACCTACTTCCCCGACCGGGTCGAGCCGATGCTGCCCGAGGTGTTGTCCAACGGCCTGTGCAGCCTGAAACAGGGCGAGAACCGCGCCTGCATGGCCGTGCGCATGGTCTTCGACAAGGCGGGCCGCAAGACCGGCCACCGCTTCGTGCGCGGCCTGATGCGCAGCCACGCCAAACTGTCCTACGAACAGGCGCAAGACGCCGTCGACGGCCAGCCGGACGATGTGACCGGACCGATCCTGGACACCATCCTTAAGCCGCTGTGGCTGGCCTATCGCACCATGCTGATCGGCCGCGAGAAGCGCAGCCCGGTGCAGATCGAGTCGGCCGAGCGCCGCATCAAGATGACGCCCGACGGCCAGATCGCCTCGATCGAACGCCGCGTCAGCCTGGAGGCGCATCGCCTGATCGAGGAGATGATGATCCAGGCCAACGTCTCAGCCGCCGAGACGCTGGAACAGAAGAAGACGCCCCTGATCTATCGCGTCCACGACGCGCCCAGTCAGGAGAAGATTTTCGCCCTGGCCGACTTCCTGTCGACCATCGGCAAGCCCTGGACCAAGGGCGAACCGGTCACGACGAAGCGGTTCAACCGTCTGCTGGACGAGACCCGCGACGGGCCTTACGCCCAGACGGTCAACGAGGTGGTCCTGCGCACCCAGATGCAGGCTGTCTATTCCCCCGAGAACATCGGCCACTTCGGTCTGCACCTGGACCGCTACGCCCATTTCACCTCGCCGATCCGGCGTTACGCCGACCTGATCGTGCACCGGGCGCTGATCCGGGCGCTGAAGTTGGGGCCAAATAACGAGAATGGCGGCCTGACCGACCGCGAGGTGGCGGAGCTGTCCGGCATCGCCGAGCACATCACCGAGACCGAACGCCGCTCCATGGCCGCAGAGCGCGACGCCATGGACCGCTATATCGCCGCCTTCCTGGAAGACCGCATCGGGGCGACCTTCACCGGCCGCATCACCGGAGTGACCCGCTTCGGCCTGTTCGTACGGCTGGACGAGACGGGGGCGGACGGCCTGATCCCCGTCTCGTCGCTGGGGGATGAGTATTTCGTCCACGACGACCGCGCCCACGCCCTGGTCGGACAACGCTCGGGCCGCCGCTGGCCGCTGGGCAAGACGGTCGAGACGCGGCTGGTCGAGGCCACGCCGGTCACCGGCGGCCTGGTGCTGGAGATGCTGTCGGAACCCGACCCGCGCGACCCCAACGCCCCCTCGCCCCGTCTGGGGATGCGCGGCCGCGGCGGCGACGGGCCGCCGATGCGCGGCAAGGGTCGTCCGGGCGGGCCGAAGCCGAGGAACGGCGGCAAACCCTCTGGCGGGCTGAAGGGCGTGCGCAAGGGCAAGCGACGATGATCGTCGTCATCTGACGGAAAAGGTTTGGAGTCGCGCCGTGACCGCACTTCGGATAGCGTCGATTTTCTAAACCGGAGAGTCGTCATGTCCCCTCGTTTGAGCGCCGCCGTCCTGGGTCTCTGTCTGCTGGCCGCGCCTGCGGCGGCCAACGACTCCACCGCCTCCATGGGGGCGGGCGGCTTGGTGCTGAAACGCACCGACGGCATCGCCATGGTATCAGAGGATCTCTATGTCTCGGCGCGCGAGGTGCGGGTGAAATACCGCTTCCTGAACCACACCGCCGAACCCATCGAAACCCTGGTCGCCTTCCCCATGCCGGACATTTCCGGGTCGTGGGAGGAGAACGTCGGCGGCGACGTCGATAGCGACCGGGTCGTGCCCTTCATCACCTGGGTCGATGACCATGCGGTCCATGCCCAGGTCGAGCGCAAGGCCATGGTGGGCGATCGCGACGTGACGGCCGAGCTGACGGCCATGAACCTGCCCCTCAGCCCCTCGGGCACGGCCGCCATGACGGCGATGGAGAGCCTGTCCGACGCCGACGCGGATCGGTTGGCCGCCGCCGGTCTGATCAGCGTGGAGCGCGGCGGCGGTTCGCGTTGGATCACCACCCGCTGGACGCTGAAGACCACCTGGTACTGGACCCAACTATTCGATCCTGGGCGTGAAGTGGTGATCGAACACCTTTATGCGCCCGCCATCGGCGGCTCGGCCGGCAGCGTCGTCGGCGACCGGGAAGCGGACCTGCCCGACGTCACCGCCGACTACGCCGCCCGGTACTGCACCGACCGGACCTTCATCGACGCCGCGACCCGCAAGCGGGCCGAGGGTCTGTATCTGACCGAGACCTGGGTCGACTATGTCCTGACCACCGGGGCCAATTGGTCCGGCCCGATCCGTGACTTCCGCCTGGTGGTCGACAAGGGGTCGCCGGACAATCTGGTCAGCTTCTGCGGCGAGGGCGTGCGCAAGATCGGTCCCACCCAGTTCGAGGTTCGCCATCAGAACTGGACGCCGACGCGGGACCTGAGCGTGCTGATCCTGACCGGTCAGCGGCTGGAGCGATAGCTTCGCCCTTGTCACCAGGCGGAAGAAGGACATGGTAGGGAAACCTCATGTCCACGTCGCCCGAACCCTTCGATTCCGACCGTGATCAGCGCGACGCGCCGCGCGTCGGCGGGCGCCAGGTCCCCAAGGACGCCGCCACCCTGATTCTGACGCGGCGCCATCGCGGCGCGGCGCAGGTCTTGATGGGCCGCCGCGCGCGCGGCCACGTCTTCATGGCCTCCAAATGGGTCTTTCCCGGCGGCCGCATCGACCGGGCCGATTTCACCGCCGCCAGCGCCAACGAGCCTTCGTCCGCGGTCATGGGGCGGCTGACGATGGAGGTTCCCGCCCGCCGCGCCCGCGCCCTGGTTCTGACGGCGGTGCGCGAGACGTTCGAGGAGACGGGCCTGTTGCTGGCCGCGCCCGCGCCGACCGCCTCGGTCGCCGGGCCGTGGCGCGAGTTCCGGGCCGTGGGCGCCCTGCCCGATCTGGCGGCGCTGAACTACATCGCGCGCGCCATCACGCCGCCGGGCCGCACGCGACGGTTCGACGCCCGTTTCTTCATGGCCTCGGCCGAGGCCCTGCTGCACCCGGAACCCACGGCCGGCTCCGGCGAGCTGGACGAGATCGCCTGGCTGGACCTGGACGAGGCCCGCGCCCAGGACCTGCCCGCCATCACCCGTTTCGTGCTGGGCGAGGTCGGCGAACGGCTGACGACGCCCGACCGCCCCCTGCCCTTCGTGCGCATGGTGCGCCGCCGCCACGTGGTGGAGCGGCTGGACTGACCATGGCCGATACGCCCATCACCCTGCGCCTGACCCTGGCCGACCCGGTTTCGGGCGTGCGCTACAGTTTGCAGAAGGATGATGCGCCGTTCGAGCCTGTGACGGCGACGGAAGCCCCGCTGTCCTTTGATGTGCCGATCCGCCTGTCCGACGACGGGCGCTTTCTGGGGGCGTTCGTGCGTCGCGAGGGACCGGCGCGCCGGTTCGTCTACATCCGCATCGGTCAGTCGGCGGGCGACTGCTTCAGTCCCTGGTCGCGACGGGCCAAGATCGATATTCACGACATCCCCATCGACCTGCTGGCGTTCGCGCGCGCGGGTCGGGTGCTGGAGATCGTCCTGCCCGGCCGCGGCAAGGACGGCTCTCCGACCTGCGCCACCGTGCGCTCGACGACCGGCTGGCGCGCCGTCTAGGCTGAATCGACATTCATCGCATCCAGATCATGGATGCGGCGATATGGACGAAGGCGAGGTAATGGCGGGCGAGGCGGTCGAACCGTGTGGCGAAGCGCCGGAAGTGCTTGAGCTTGTTGAA
>JAFLCT010000060.1 GCA_017302335.1 Caulobacterales bacterium
GAATGGGGCGGCGCCCAGGCCGAATACCTTGCCGTGCGAAGCGCCGGCGACGAGCGCCTGGCCCAGGCCGCCCGCCAGCGTCTGCTGTTGCTGGGCATGCCCGAGGCCCTTGTCTCGGCGGTGGAGCGCAGCGGTCGCCCGCGCACCACGGTGACGGTGACCAGCCCATCGGGCGGCGTGATCCGCACACTCAGCGTGCGGGCCGGCATGACCGTCGCCCAGGGGCAGACCCTGGCCGAGGTGAACGGCCTGTCGACCGTCTGGGTGAACGCCGCCGTCCCGGAAGCGCAGGCCTCGCGGCTGCGTGTCGGCCAGGCGGTGGAAGTCGCCTTCGCCGGCTTCCCCGGCGAGCGCTTCAGCGGTCGGCTCGGCGCCCTGCTGCCGGAGGTGTCCGGCGACAGCCGCACCCTGACCGCCCGGGTGGAACTCGCCAACCGCGGCGGGCGGCTGCGGCCCGGCATGTTCGGGCAGGTCGTCTTCGGCGGCGGAACCGAGGAGACCCTGCTGGTCCCGTCCGAAGCGGTGATCCGCACCGGAACCCGGACGCTGGTCATGCTGGCGGAAGCGGACGGCCGCTACCGCGCCGCCGAGGTTCGCATCGGCCGCGAGGCCGGCGGGCAGACCCAGATCCTGCAGGGCCTCGCCGAGGACGAGCGGGTGGTCGCCTCCGGCCAGTTCCTCATCGACTCCGAGGCCAGCCTGAGCGGCGTCGCGGTTCGTCCGCTGTCCGGAAGCCCGGCGCCCCCGCGTCCGGCCCAGGCGTCCGGCCACGCCGGGCACGGGGGAGCGCACTGATGATCGCCGCCCTTATTCGCCTGTCTGTACGCGCCCGCGTCCTGGTGCTGATCCTGGCGGCCGCGCTGTTCGCCGCCGGCCTGGTGGCGGTTCGCGGCACGCCGGTGGACGCCTTGCCGGACCTCTCCGACGTCCAGGTGGTGATCCGCACGCCGTACCCCGGCCAAGCTCCGCAGATCGTGGAGAACCAGGTCACCTATCCGCTGGCGACCACCATGATGTCAGTGCCCGGAGCCAGGACCGTGCGCGGCTATTCCTTCTTTGGGGACAGCTTCGTCTATGTCCTGTTCGAGGACGGGACCGACCTCTACTGGGCCCGCTCGCGGGTGCTGGAGTATCTCAACCAGGTCCAGGCGCGGCTGCCGGAGACGGCGCGACCGGCCCTCGGCCCCGACGCCACCGGAGTCGGCTGGATCTACCAGTACGCCCTCGTCGACCGGACCGGTCGCCACGACCTGTCTCAACTGCGCAGCCTGCAGGACTGGTTCCTGCGCTACGAGCTCAAGACCGTGCCCGGCGTGGCTGAGGTGGCCACGATCGGCGGCATGGTGCGCCAGTACCAGGTCGTGCTCGACCCTGTGAAACTGGCCGCCTACGGCGTCACCCACCAGGCCGTGACCGACGCTCTGCAGGGCGCCAACCAGGAGACGGGCGGCTCGGTGCTGGAGCTGGCCGAGGCCGAGTACATGGTGCGCGCGAGCGGTTATCTGACCAACCTGGACGACTTCCGCGCCGTGCCCATCCGCACCGCCGCGGGCGGCGTGCCCGTGCGCCTGGGCGACGTCGCCACGGTCCAGGTCGGACCGGAGATGCGCCGGGGCGTGGCCGAGCTGGACGGGGAGGGCGAGGTCGTCGGCGGCGTTGTCGTCTTGCGCTCGGGCGAGAACGCCCGCGCCGTCATCGGCCAGGTGCGGGCGCGCCTGGCCGGGCTCAAGCCCAGTCTTCCCGCCGGCGTCGAGATCGTCCCCGTCTACGACCGATCCAGCCTGATCGATCGGGCCATCGAGAACCTCAGCGGCAAGCTGCTGGAGGAGTTCATCGTCGTGGCGCTCGTCTGCGGCCTGTTCCTGTGGCACGCCCGCTCGGCCCTGGTCGCCATACTGACCTTGCCGCTCGGGGTCATGGCCGCCCTGCTGGTGATGAACCTGCAGGGGGTGAACGCCAACATCATGTCGCTGGGCGGCATCGCCATCGCCGTCGGGGCCATGGTCGACGCCGCCGTGGTCATGATCGAGAACGCCCACAAGCACATCGAGCGATGGGAACATGATCATCCGGGCGAGCGCCTGCAGGGGGATACCCGCTGGCGGGTGGTCACCGACGCCGCCGCCGAGGTCGGACCGGCCCTGTTCCTCAGCCTGGTGATCATCACCCTATCCTTCGTGCCGGTGTTCAGCCTGCAGGCCCAGGAGGGGCGGCTGTTCGCGCCTCTGGCCTTCACCAAGACCTATGCCATGGCGGCGGCGGCGATCCTCTCGGTCACCCTCGTGCCGGTGCTGATGGGCTATCTGATCCGCGGCCGCATCCCGGCCGAGCAGGACAATCCGGTCAACCGCATCCTGACGCGCACCTATCGGCCGGCCCTCGATCTGACGATGCGCCGACCGCGGCTGACGCTGGCGGTCGCCCTGCTGGTGCTGGTCTCGGCGGCCTGGCCGCTGTCGCGCCTGGGCGGCGAATTCCTGCCGGCCATGGACGAGGGCGACCTCCTCTATATGCCGTCCGCCCTGCCGGGCCTGTCGGCCGCCCAGGCCTCCAGCCTGTTGCAGCGCAGCGACCGGATGATCCGCACGGTGCCTGAGGTGGAGACGGTGTTCGGCAAGGCGGGCCGGGCCGAGAGCGCCACGGATCCCGCTCCGCTCGAGATGTTCGAGACCACCATCCAGTTCAAGCCGCGCGACCAGTGGCGCCCGGGCATGACGCCGGAGAAGCTGGTGGAGGAGCTGGACCGCGCCGTCCAGATTCCGGGTCTGTCGAACGTGTGGGTGCCGCCGATCCGCAACCGGATCGACATGCTGGCCACAGGCATCAAGAGCCCGATCGGGGTCAAGGTCTCCGGGGCCGATCTGGCGGAGCTGGATCGAATCGCGGCCGAGGTCGAGCGGGTGGCCAGGGATGTGCCGGGGGTCAGTTCGGCCCTGGCCGAACGCCTGACGGGCGGCCGCTACATCGACGTCGACATCGATCGCGCCGCCGCTGGCCGTTACGGGCTGAACATCGCCGACGTCCAGTCGATCGTCGCGGGCGCCATCGGCGGGGAAACGATCGGCCAGACTGTCGAGGGCCTCGCCCGCTATCCGATCAGCGTCCGCTACCCGCGCGAGCTGCGCGACAGCGTCGAGGACCTGCGCGCCCTGCCGGTCCTGACCCCGTCCGGCCAGCAGATCACCCTCGGGACCGTGGCCGCCCTGCGCGTCGCCGACGGGCCTCCGATGCTGAAGAGCGAGAACGGCCGGCCGTCCACGTGGGTCTATGTCGACGTGCGGGGGCGGGATCTCACCTCGGTGGTCTCGGACCTGAGGCGCGCCGTCGGCGCGCAGGTGCGGCTGTCGCCGGGCGTCAGCATCGCCTACGCGGGCCAGTTCGAGTATCTCGAACGCGCCGGCCAGCGGCTGGCGCTGGTGATTCCGGCCACCCTGCTGATCATCTTCGGCCTGCTTTACCTGACCTTCCGGCGGCTCGACGAGGCGCTGCTGATCATGGGTACGCTGCCGTTCGCCCTCGTCGGCGGCGTCTGGCTGCTCTACCTGCTCGGCTACCACCAGTCGGTGGCGACTGGCGTCGGCTTCATCGCCCTGGCCGGCGTCTCGGCCGAGTTCGGCGTGGTCATGCTGATCTACCTTCGGCACGCCCTGGCCGAACGGGGCCCGACCCCGTCGCCCGAACAGGTCGAGGCGGCGGTGCGCGAAGGCGCTCTTCTGCGGGTGCGACCCAAGGCGATGACGGTAGCCGTCATCCTGGCCGGCCTGTTCCCCATCCTGATCGGCCACGGCGCCGGGTCGGAGGTGATGAGCCGCATCGCCGCGCCCATGATCGGCGGCATGCTGACCGCGCCGCTGCTGTCCATGCTGGTCATCCCCGCCGGCTATCTGCTGCTGCGACGGCGAGGCGCCCGCCCCGCGGTGCGCAGCGGGGGCGGCGCGTCGTGACCTCGTCCGCGGCCGGGTTGATCCAGCGCAAGGCGCCCGCGCCAAGCCGGATGTTGTCTGGCCTTGGGAGGCGGCCATGAAGCTGAACGCCAAAACCTGGGTTACGGTCGTCGCGATCACCCTCGTCGCGCTCGCCGGCGGGGCCGGCCTCGCCTATTGGCGGCTGCAGCCCCAGCCTCAGCCGCCGCAGGTCATCTACGGCAGTGGCCGGATCGAGGCCGATGAGGTGCGCGTTGGCGTCGAAGCGTCCGGACGCCTGGCGGAGATCCGCGCGGTCGAAGGCGAGACGGTCCAGGCCGGAGGTCTTCTGGCCCGGATCGTGGGGACCGACTACGAGTTGATGACCGAGCGCGCCGAGGCCCAGCAGGCGGCGGCGGTGCGGACCCGCGCTCAGCTGGACTCCCAGATCGACCTGGCCACGCACCATGCCGAGACCGCAAGGACCAATCTGTCACGCTACGAGACCCTGAGCAGCCAGGGTTACCTTCCCGCCCAGCGTCTCGACGCCGCGCGCGACGCCTACGCCGAGGCTCTTCACCGGGTCGAGGTGCTGCGACAACAGCGGGCCGAAGCCCTCGCCCAGGCCGACGCGGCGGGCAAGACCTTGGCGCTCGCCCGTTCCCAGAGCGGCAAGACGGTGGTGACCGCGCCGATCACCGGCGCGGTCCTGGAGCGGCTCGTCGAGCCCGGCGAGGTGGTCGGGCCCGGCCAGGCGGTGGCCGTGCTCGCCGACCTGTCGACCATCCGGTTGAAGGTGTTCATCACCGAGGCGGACCTCGGCAAGGTCCGGCTGGGCGCGCCCGCCCGCTTGCGGGTCGACGCCTTTCCGGGGCGGGATTTCCAGGCCCGGGTGGCGCGCGTCGACTCCCAGGCGCAGTTCACCCCCCGGGACGTGCACGTCCCGGACGAGCGCAGCCGCACCGTCTACGGCGTGATCCTCGAAGCGCCCAACCCCGACGGTCTGCTCAAACCCGGCATGCCCGCCGACGCCTGGATTCTCTGGGATGAGGCGGCGGGCTGGCCGGCCACCCTGCAGGTCCCGGAATAGGGATGTCGGCCGCCCCCGTGATCACGGCGGACAGCCTGGCGCGCCGGTTCGGCAAGCGCACCGTCCTGGAGGGTGTCAGCTTCGATCTAAGCCCCGGCGAGGTCCTCGGCGTGGTGGGACCGGACGGCGCTGGCAAGAGCACCCTGTTGCAGATGCTGGCCGCCATCCTGCGGCCAAGTTCGGGCCGCTGCCGTGTGCTCGGCTCGGAAGTGCGCAAGGCGCCTGGGCGGGTGCAGGCCCAGGTCGGATACATGTCGCAGGGGTTTTCGCTCTATGATCGCCTCACCGTCGCCGAGAATCTCGCCTTCGCCGCCGCCATCCGCGACGTCCCGAGAGCGGCCTACTTGGAACGCAAGGGGGTGCTGCTGGCGATGGCCGGCCTCGCGCGCTTTGAAGGCCGGCGCGAGGGGGCGCTGTCGGGCGGAATGCGCAAGAAGTTGGCCCTTTGCGCCAATCTCATCCACGAGCCGCCGCTGCTGATCCTCGACGAGCCGAGCCTGGGGGTCGATCCGCTCTCCCGGCGGGAACTCTGGAAGATACTCGATGCGGCGAGGACGGCGGGCCGCTCCATCGTCTTCGCCACCTCCTACATGGACGAGGCCGACGCCAGCGACCGGGTACTGCTGCTCCGGGACGGCCGCCCTCTGGCGGTCGGATCGCCGGCCGAGCTTCGCGGCGTCGCACGCTGGCGGGTCTATCGGGTCACCGCGTCGGATCCCGCCGCGCTGGAGCGGCAGCTCACCGCCGCGCCCGAGGTGCTGAGCTTCCAGAAGAGAACCGCCGACACGTTCCGCATCCAGCTGGCCGGCGACGCTCCGCTTCGACTGCCCGGCGCGCCGGTTCTCGAGCCGGTGGAGCCGAGCATGGAGGACGCCTTCACTTTCGTAGCCGCGGCCAGCGCGCCGGTCACTGCGGCGAAGGAGGCCCGTGAGCCCCGCGCGCCATCGGCGGAGGTTCGCGTCTCGGCCGAGGGCATGACCCGGCGCTTCGACGACTTCGTCGCCGTCGACGACGTCAGCCTGACGGTGAAGGCGGGCGAGGTGCTGGGCCTCCTCGGTCCCAACGGCGCCGGCAAGACCACGCTGATCCGCATGCTTTGCGGCCTGCTGCCGCCCAGCGACGGGCGCGGGTTGGTCGCCGGGCTGGATGTGGCGCGCCAGAGCGAGCAGGTCCGCGCCAGCATCGGCTATGTCTCGCAGAAGGTCTCCCTGTTCACCGACCTGACGGCGCAGGAGAACCTGGACTTCTTCGCCCGCGCCTACGGGACGCCGCGCGGCGAGCAGGTGAGGCGGATCGACCAGGCCTGCGAACGGGCGGGCTATGACGCGCCGCGGGACGGTCTGGTCCGCAGTCTCTCCAGCGCCGTGCGCCAGCGCCTGGCGCTCGCAAGCGCCATCGTGCACCGGCCCAAGGTGCTGTTCCTCGACGAGCCCACCTCCGGCGTCGACCCGCTGGCCCGTTTCCGGTTCTGGCGGCTGATCGACTCCCTGGCGGGCGAGGGCGTCGCGGTGATCGTCTCGACCCACTACCTGGAGGAGGCGACCTACTGCGACCGCCTGGGCCTGATGATGGACGGGCGGATGATCGCGCTTGGCCCCCTCGCGGCCTTGCAGGCCGAACTGGGGCTCGCCGAGGCCCGGGTCGAGGACGTCTTCCTGGGATTCATCGCCCGCGAGCGCGGCCAGGCGAGGGCGGCATGAAGCTGTCGCGCACGCTCGCCTTCTCGCGCAAGGAAGCGCTGGAGATCGTCCGCGATCCGATCACCGTCTGGATCGCCGTCTTCATGCCGCTCGTGATCCTGTTCCTGTTCGGCTACGCCCTGTCCTTCGATGTCGAGGAGGCGCCGCTGGTCGTCGTCGACCACGACCGGAGCGCCGCCAGCCGCGCCCTCGCCGACCAGTTCGTCAACACCAGCTATTTCCGGCTTGCCGCCAGCCCCCAGAGCGAAGGGGAGGCGGAGCATCTGGTGATGCGAGGCAAGGCCCGCGCCGTCCTGGTGATCCCGCCCGATTTCGGCCGCCGCCTGCGGAAGGGGCAGGACGCCCCCGTCGAATTCCTCGTCGACGGCACCTACGCCTCCACCGCCGCCATCGTTTCCGCCTATGGCCGGGCCATCATCCACGCCTTCCCGAAAGGAACGCTCGAGTTGCCGGTCCAGCCGCAGGTGCGGGTCTGGTACAATCCGCAGCTGCGCAGCCGCGACTTCATCGTACCGGGTCTGTTCGCGGTGATCCTGATGGCCTTTCCGCCTCTGCTGACCGCGCTCGCCGTCGCCCGCGAGAAGGAACTGGGGACCATCGCCCAAATCTACGCTTCGCCGCTCGGCAAGTTCGAGTTCATTGTCGGCAAGCTGCTGCCCTACGCCCTCATCGCCTTCGCCCAGTTGGCCCTGGTGCTGGCCGCCGGCTTCCTGTGGTTCAAAGTTCCGATGCACGGCAGCTTCGCGCTGCTGATCGCGCTGGGCGCACTCTACGTGATCTGCACGGTCTCGATCGGCCTGCTGGTCTCCACCCTCGTCAAAACCCAGGTCGCGGCCATGCTGGTGACCCTGATCCTGACCCTGATGCCGGCCTTCCTGTTCTCCGGCTTCATCTATCCGGTCTTCACCATGCCCGAGCTGTTCCAGGGCTATTCGGCGCGCGTTCCGGCCATGTACTTCGTCAACATCTCGCGCGGGATTGTCATGCGCGGAGCCGGGCTGGCGGACCTGTGGTTCAACGTGGCGGTCCTGGTCGGCTACACCGCAGTGGTGCTGGGCCTGTCCAGCTTGCTCTTCAACAAGCGGTTCGCCTGACGATGTTCGGGCGGCTCCAGGGCCTGATCGGCAAGGAGTTCGCGCAGATGCTGCGCGATCCGGTGGTGCTGTTCCTGGTGTTCTGGCTGACCACGGTCGAGGTCGTCATGTGCACCATGGCCATCGGGTACGACGTGCGCGACCTGGGACTGGGGCTGGTCGATCACGATCGCAGCGCGGCGAGCCGGGGGCTGGTGGAGGAGATGACGGCTGGCGACAGTTTCATCCTGAGGCGTCAGTTCGCGACCGCGCGCGAGGCGGCCGACGAACTGCGGAAGGGGACGCTGCACGTGGTTGTGGAGATTCCGCCCGGGTTTGGCGCGCTGGTGGATGGCGGCCGCCCGGCCGAGTTCGGGGTCATCGTCGACGGCTCGAACGCCACCGTCGGCGCCCGCGCTCGGGCCTACATCATCGAAATGGCCGCCCGCTTCACCCGCGGGCGCGCCATGGGATCCATGCCGATGAGCGGCGGTGTCGAGCCGTCGGTGCGCGTCTGGTACAATCCCGACCTGACCAACACCCGCTTCTCGGCCCTCAACATGCTGGCCCAGGCCGGCTTCATGCTGGCGGTCATCCTGCCGGCGGCCGGCTTGGTGCGCGAGAAGCAGAACGGCACCCTGGAGCAGATCCGGGTCACGCCGATCCGTGCGCACGAACTGTTCCTGGGCAAGATCATTCCACCGATCCTCGTGACCCTCGGCTCGGTGTTCCCCTCGCTGCTGGTGATCCGCCTGCTCGGCGTGCCCATGGCCGGAGATCTCGCGACGCTCTTCCTTCTCGAATTCCTGTTCCTGCTGAGCGCGGTCTCGATCGGGGTCTTCGTCGCCACCCTCACCAGCACCCTGCAGCAGGCGATGCTGGCCAGCTTCTTCAGCCTGTTTCCGCTGCTCTTCCTTTCCGGCAGCATCGCGCCCGTCGACAGCATGCCCCGGTGGCTGCAGGTCGCCGCCCAGGCGAGCCCCCTGCTCCATGCGCTGGAGAGCGTCACCGGCGTCTTTCTGAAAGGGGCGGGGATGAGGGAGCTCTGGCCGCATGCGGCGGCCCTTGTCGGCATCAGCCTGCCGTTGCTCGGCGGCGGATGGCTCATCTTCCGACGCCAGTGGTGAGCATCCGACACCTTGATCCGGCGCAAGGGGAGGCACTCTGGACCCGCGTAAGGAGTCTTGGGGCCCCGGAATTCCGTCCGAGCCTTCATCGGTCTTCGCGAGGTGCTGATGCGTGTGATCCTGCCGATGCCCGGCAACGAAACCTTCGCGGCCAACCTGGCGGCGGCCGGCGGATGGCGGCTGGGCGAATTGGAGACCCGCCGCTTCCCGGACGGGGAGAGCTATGTCCGGATTCTTTCGGACGTGCGTGGCTGCGGTGTCGAGATCGTCTGCACCCTGGCGCGGCCGGATGACGCCTTCCTGCCGCTCATCTTCGCCGCGGACGCCGCGCGCGACCTCGGCGCAACCGAGGTGAATCTCGTCGCCCCCTACCTCGCCTACATGCGCCAGGACCGGCGGTTCAAATCCGGCGAGGCGATCACCTCGCGAAGCTTCGCCCGGCTGGTCAGCGCGACTTTCGACCGGCTGACCACGATCGACCCGCACCTGCACCGCTACAGGGCCCTTTCCGACCTCTATGACATCGACGGCCAGGTGCTGCATGCGGCATCGGTGCTCGCGGACTGGATCGCGGCGGAGGTCCGCGACCCCTTGATCATCGGACCCGACGAGGAAAGCGAACAGTGGGTCTCCGCCGTCGCCGCGCGGGTGGGCGCCCCACACGTCGTCCTGCGCAAGATCCGGCATGGAGACCGCGACGTCGAGATCGCCGTCCCGGATCTTTCCCGCTTCCGCGACCGACGACCGGTGCTGATTGACGACATCGCCTCGTCCGGACGCACCCTGATCGAAGCCGCCCGGCAGCTGCCCGCGCAAGGTCTGGCGCGCCCGGTCTGCGCCGTCGTGCACGGCGTGTTCGCCGCGGACGCCTACGACCAGTTGTCGGCCGTCGCCGGGCGTATCGTGTCGACCGACTCGGTTCCCCATCCAAGCAACGCCATCCCGCTTGCGCCCCTCGTGTCGGCGGCGCTCGCGCGCGGCGGGGAGGCGGAGGGGCCGGTGCGTCGCCGGCGGCCGCCGGAACCGGTCGACCCCGTCGAACTGGCCGGCGTCGAATCCTTCCCCGCCAGCGATCCGCCCGGCTGGACGACGGGCGGGTGAACACCCCCCTTGATCCAACGCAATGCGCACCCCGAGCCGGGCCTGAAAGATCGGGCATCCAAGGAGACGACACCGATGCGCACGCTCTTCCTCGCCCTGCCCTTGGCCGGCTCTCTGACCGCCGGCCAGGCCCTCGCCCAGAACCAGGACCTCGCCCCGTCCATCACGCCGCGGGCCGCGCAGCCGGAGACCGCCGCCCAGAGGCACGAACGGTGCAAGGCAGTGGTGGCCGCGGGCATGGAGCCGCGCCAGCGGCACGATCACCTGCGTGACAAGACCGGGGCCGCGACGCCGCCCAAGCCCCTGTCGGAAGCCGAGATGGATCGTCAGCACCGCGAGTGTGAGGCCCTGATGGCGAAGGCCAAGGCCGCCGACGCCGAGAAATAGCGCCAAAGGCCCCGACCCTCCGATCTCGTCACAACGTGCGAGGGGGAGGCCGTCGCGCGGCCGTAGTTCTTTACGAGCCGCCCGGGCCTCCCCGAGCGGCCCATCCTGGGGTGCGAACATGCCGCCGACCCGATCCGCCGCGTTCGAAGCCTGGGCCGCGGGCTACGGGGTCATCCGCCACGCGCCGGAGACCGTCGGCCGGATCGAGGCCCTCGCCGAGCGTCTGTGTCACCGCGACGAAGCCGGCCTCGACCGGTTTTACCGCTTGCTCGCCGCGGCCGACCGCCTGACCAGCGCCGGCATGTGGATGGTCGCCCACATGACCTATGCGCGGCGCGTCGACCTGACGGGCGCCGACCTGCCGGCCGAGGCCTTCAAACCACGGCCGGAAGGTCATACTGGCGGCTCCCTCAACATGGTCCCGGCCTTCGTCGGCTATCTGGTCGCCAACGCGCTTTCTGGCGTCACCCGCTCCTGGGTGATGGGGCAGGGCCACTGCGTGGCCGCGATAGAGGCCGTCAACGCCCTGACCGGCGACGTCTCGCCGGCGCAGCGCGGTCGCTACGACCGCAGCGAGGCCGGGCTTTCCCGCCTGGTGGCTGACTTCTATTCCTACGCCATCGGGCCAGACGGTCGACCGGCGGTCCCGATCGGCAGCCATTCCGGCGCCAACACCGCCGGGGCGATCTCGGAGGGCGGCTACCTCGGGTTCGCCGAGGTCCAGTACGTCCACATGCCTCTGCCGGGCGAGAGTCTCGTCGCCTTCCTGAGCGACGGGGCCTTCGAGGAGCAGAGGGGCTCGGACTGGTCGCCCCGCTGGTGGCGCGCCGACGACTGCGGCCTGACGATCCCGGTGATGATCCTCAATGGCCGCCGCATCGAGGAGCGTACGCAGATCGCCCAGGAAGGCGGCGCCGCCTGGCTGGCGGCGCACCTCCGCCTGAGCGGCTTCGATCCGTTTGTGGTGGACGGCCGCGATCCCGCCGCCATCGCCTGGGCCGTTCTCGAAGCCGAGGAGCGCCTGACCCGCTTCGCCGCCGACCCGTCTCGTCGGTATCCGGTGGCGATGCCCTATGTGATCGCTGAGACCGTCAAGGGCTTCGGCTTTCCAGGCGCGGGCACGAACCCGGCGCACAATCTTCCGCTGGCGGCCACGCCCCGCGACGACAGGGTTGCGCGCGAGGCCTTTCATGACGCGGCCCGGGTTCTGTTCGTGCCGCCCGCCGTTCTGGAAGACGCCGTCGGCGCTCTGGCCACCCACGAGGCGCAAGGCCGCTCCCTGGAGAGCCGGCATCCGGCCGCAGTGCGCCATCCGCCCGCCCCGATCCTGCCCCAGCCGAGCTGGGCCCAGCCGGACGCCGCGCCGGGCTGCGCCATGGAGGCGATCGACGGCTGGTTCGTGGAACTTGTGGAAGCGAACCCGGCCCTGCGCGTGCGGGTGGGCAATCCCGACGAACTGCGCAGCAATCACATGGGGCGGACGCTCGAGCGTCTCCGCCACCGCGTCAACACGCCCGAACGCGGAACGCACGAAGCAGTCGCCGGCGGCGTGATCACCGCCCTCAACGAGGAGGCGGTGGCCGGCGCGGCCCTCGGCAACAAAGGCGGGCTGAACCTGATCGTCAGCTACGAGGCGTTCGCGATGAAGATGCTCGGCGGCCTGCGCCAGGAGATCATCTTCGCCCGGCATCAGCGCGAACTCGACCAGGGGCCGGGGTGGATCTCCGTGCCCCTGATCGTAACCTCCCACACCTGGGAGAACGCCAAGAATGAGCAGTCGCACCAGGATCCCACGATCGGCGAGGCGCTGCTGGGCGAGATGTCGGACGCCGCCCGGGTGCTGTTCCCGGTCGACGCGAACAGCGCCGTCGCCGCCCTTAAGGACGTCTATGGCCGCCGCGGCCAGATCGCCTGCGTGGTGGCGCCCAAGCGGGCCATGACGCACCGTTTCACCGGCGCCGAGGCGGAGGCGCTGGTCCGGACGGGCGCGGCCCATCTCGCCGGCGACCCGCGCGAGGCCGAGATCCAGTTCGTCGCCATCGGCGCCTACCAGGCCGAGGAAGCGCTGAAGGCGGCCGAGCGGCTGCAGGCGCGCGGGCGCCAGGCCTGCGTCACCGCTCTGATCGAGCCGGGCCGCTTCCGCGCGCCCCGGGATCCGCTCGAGGCCGCGCAGACGGTCGATGATGCGAGGCTGGCCGAGTTCTTCCCCCCGTCGCTGCCGCGTGTGATCCTCAGCCACACCCGGCCCGAGCCGATGCTGGGCCTGCTGCGCCGCCTGGACGGCGGACCAGGCTCGACCACGGCGCTGGGCTACATCAGCCGCGGCGGAACGCTCGATGTCGCCGGCCTGCTGTTCGCCAACCGCTGCACTTGGGCGCACGCCGTGGACGCGGCGGCTGGCCTGTGCGGCTGGGCGCGGGACGATCTGTTCACGGGCCCGGAGCGGGCCGCCCTCGACGGGCGCGGCGATCCGGCCGCCCTTTCGACCATGGAGACCTGAAGATGCTGACCCTCACCTCGCTGGGCGGAGCCGGGACCGTCACCGGCTCGAAGCACCTGCTGGAGCACGATGGCCGCCGCATCCTCGTCGACTGCGGCCTGTTCCAGGGGCTGAAGAACCTGCGTGAGCTGAACTGGGCGAAGCTTCCCGTCGATCCGGCCTCGATCGACGCGGTCGTGCTGACCCACGCCCACCTCGACCACTCCGGTTACCTGCCCAAGCTGGTCCGCGATGGCTTTCGCGGGCCGATCGTCTCCACGCGGGCCACCCGGGAGGTGGCCGAACTGATCCTGAAGGACAGTGGTCACCTGCAGGAGAAGGACGCCGAGTACGCCAACCGCAAGGGCTTTTCGAAACACAAGCCGGCCTTGCCGCTCTACGGCTTGCGCGACGCCGAGCGGGCCATGGAGTTCTTCTCGCCGATCGCGACCCACACGCCGATCGACCTGCCCGCCGGCGCGAGGCTGACGCTGCGCCGCGCCGGCCATATCCTCGGCGCCGCGACGGCGGAGATCGAATGGGGCGGCCGCCGTGTCGTGTTTTCCGGCGACCTGGGGCGCTACGACGACCCGGTGATGGTCGACCCGGAATTGGTCCCGCAGGCGGATTACCTCGTCGTGGAGTCGACCTATGGCAATCGCCTGCACGAACGCAGCGACCCCACCGAGAGCCTCGGCCAGGTGATCGAGCGCACCACCGCGCGCGGCGGCAGCGTGATCATTCCGGCCTTCGCGATCGGTCGGGCGCAGTCGCTGCTCTATCATCTGTGGCGCCTGAAGCAGGCCGGCCGGCTCGGCCTGATCCCGGTCTATCTCGACAGCCCCATGGCCATCGACGCCACGGCCCTGCTGCACGCCTATCGCGAAGACCACCGCCTGCCGCCGGAGGTGTGCGAGGCGGTCTGCGCCGTCGCCACCTACACCCGCGATGTCGAGGACTCGAAGGCCATCATGACCAACACCGTGCCCAAGGTCATCATCTCCGCCAGCGGCATGGCGACCGGCGGCCGGGTGCTCCACCATCTCAAGTCTTTGGGACCCGACCGGCGCAACACCATCGTCATCTCCGGCTTCCAGGCCGCCGGCACCCGCGGCCGGGCTTTGGCCGACGGAGCCCGGGAGTTAAAAATCCACGGCCAGTGGGTCCCGATGCAGGCCGAGGTCGCCGACTTGCCCATGCTCTCGGCGCACGCCGACGCCGACGAAATCCTGCGCTGGCTCGGGGGCTTCGAGCGGCCACCCAGAGAGACCTTCATCGTGCACGGCGAGGCTTCCGCCTCGGAGGCGCTCCGGGTGAGGATCGACCGTGACCTCGGTTGGCAGGCGTCGGTTCCCCTTCAAGGACAGGTGTTCGAACTTTGACCGGGTTGGCCGATCGCGCGCCGACGCTGAAAGCCCGCCGGCTGCGGCTGCATACGCAGCACGAGCCGGTGGTGATCATGCGGAGCGACTGCCACGTCTGCCGCTCCGAGGGCCTGGCCGCCCGATCGCAGGTGCTGCTCGCAGCGGGGGACAGGGCGGTCCAGGCGACCCTCTTCCAGGTCGATGGCGACGCCTTGCTGGCTCCGGACGAAGCGGCCCTGTCGGAGGCGGCCTGGACGCTGCTGGGCGTTCAGGAGGGCGATCCCATCCACGTCAGCCATCCGCCGACGCTGGAGTCGCTATCGAGTGTTCGCCGGCGCATCCACGGCCATCGCCTCGACGCGGAGGCCATGGCCGGGATCGTGCGCGACGTCGTCGCCGGCCGCTACAGCGAAATCCACCTTTCGGCCTTCCTGACCGCGACCGCGGCCTGGCCGCTTGATGGCGACGAGACCTCCCACCTGACCCGAGCGATGATCGAGGCCGGAGACCGGCTGTCGTGGAACGCTCCGATTGTGGTCGACAAGCACTCGATCGGCGGCCTTCCGGGCAATCGCACTACGCCGATCGTCGTCGCCATCGTGGCGGCCCTCGGCCTGACCATGCCGAAGACCTCGTCGCGCGCCATCACCTCGCCGGCGGGCACGGCCGACACGATGGAAACCCTGACCAAGGTCGATCTCGACATTCCGGCGATGCGCCGGGTGGTGGAAGCCGAAGGGGGATGCCTGGCCTGGGGCGGCGCGGTCCGTCTCAGTCCGGCGGACGACATCTTCATCCGCGTCGAGCGGGTGCTGGACATCGACACCGAAGGCCAGCTGATCGCCTCGGTGCTGTCAAAGAAGATCGCGGCGGGTTCCACCCACGTCGTTCTCGACATCCCGGTCGGCCCGACCGCCAAAGTCCGGAGCGAGGAAGCGGGCCGCGCCCTGGGCGAGCGCCTGGTCGAGACCGCCTCGCGGTTCGGCCTCACGGCCGTCTGCCTGCAGAGCGACGGCTCCCAACCGGTCGGGCGGGGCGTGGGACCGGCGCTGGAGGCGCTGGATGTTCTCGCGGTCCTGCAGAACGATCCAGACGCGCCCGACGACCTGCGGCGCCGGGCTTGCACCCTGGCCGGCGCCGTGCTGGAGCTGGCGGGCGCCGCGGCC